>NZ_BKFU01000012.1:0-73217 GCF_008980265.1 Acinetobacter sp. TUM15064
TTCGTTACTTTAAAGCAGATGGAATGCAAATAAAAGTTTAGGAAATTATCTGTAAACGAGTAGCCATCAAACCAAAGCCAAACTTTTTATTGGCGACAACAGATGACGTTGAAGAGTTCTAAAAATGTTCGAGATAATTTTGGAGAGATAAGAAAGAGTAAAGCGGAGGCCTTTACGTTCACGCAGAAATTTCCAACAGAATGTAATAGTAACATAAAAATAAAATTCGCACATTTTGCTAAGTGCAACGTTTAGTGGGGGGCTGCCTATACTTTGTGAAATTTGAGTTCTGTTCTGTACTTATTTACTTTCTTGTAAATGATTATTCTGTACAGCCGTTTAATGTACTGTTGAGCGCTCATGTTTCTTGAGAAAAGATTAATTACCATTCTTTAGAGTGGTTTTTCTGCATTTAAATTTTGATAACTTTCTGAATCCAACGATGCCCTTGTGTAAGCGGGTCCTTATTTTGCTCCGTTGAATTTTAAATTGATGGAGAAAATATGTTTGCACAAGGGTGAGTTAAAGCAAATTTGGATGATGGTAGGAAAGATCATGACTTATAAAGCCTTTACGTTATCAAAATATCCGCAAGGACATATCACTACAGATATTTTTGAGCTAGTCACTTTGGCACAACCGACTTTAAAAGAAGGTGAGTTTCTCGTTAAGCAGACACATATGTCACTTGATCCTGCTATGCGCACTTGGCTCCAACCAAGAGAAGACAGTTATTTACCGCCAGTACAAATAGGCGAAGTCATGCGCTCTTACGGAGTCGGCGTGGTAGTCGAGTCCTTGAATGCTCAATTTCCAGTCGGTACTCATGTCGTTGGTGTCACTGGATGGAGTGAATATGTTTTAGGTCATGCCGACATGCAAGTGATTGATGCCTCGATACCAGCAGAGGCCATATTGGCTTTATTTTATTTCACAGGTCTGACCGCTTATGCAGGTTTAATGAAAGTTGGAAAACCTAAAAAGGGTGAAACTTTGGTGGTGACAGGTGCAGCAGGTTCAGTCGGTTCATTAGTAGGGCAATTGGCGAAAGCCGAAGGTCTAAGAGTCGTAGGTGTTGCTGGCTCTGATGAAAAGTGTAAATGGTTGGTTGAAGAGCTGGGTTTTGATGCTGCGCTTAACTATAAAGCGGAGGATTTTGAAGCTCAACTTCGTGTTGCTGCGCCAAATGGTGTGGATGTTTTCTATGAAAATACGGGTGGGTCAATCCAAGAAATTATTTTTAATCAGTTAAATCGGTATGCACGTGTCATCGTCTGTGGCGTGTTGGCTGATTATGACCATGAGATGCCTGCAAAAGGTCCAAGTTGGGTAGATATCAATTTAAAAAGCCTGCGTGTACAAGGTTTTATTGTAACTGATTATGCGTCTTTTGCAGACGAGGCTATGTCTGTGTTGGGCCGTTATCTCGCAGAAGGCAAAATCCAATATAAAACCTATACAGTTGAAGGCTTCGAGTCTTTGCCTGAAGGCTTAATGAAGCTATTTAAAGGTGAAAATACAGGAAAATTTATCGTTAAGTTTTAATCTTAATGGCTCTCATGGAGGTTAATGCCAATTCAATTTTATTGCTCACTATAAAAGTTCTGTCCCTTGTGTATTGGATCAACTGTTTTAGATGCAAAGGGGATGCTGGCGGCGTTGGTGCTGTGCTTAGTGAAATTTAAATTGCGATGAAGATCGTATCATTCTTGTGGACGATCAAACTTAAATCACATGGACGAATCGAGAACTTATTCTTTTAGCCCCAAGTCAGCATGGTTTGCTATGGGGCCGGGAGTTCTCACATAAATTAAAACAATGATTACAATCTGGATAGAATCAGCATGCGCATTATCCCTACTCAAGCCGAGTCTCCACCTTTAAAAAGTATACAGCTTCAAGGGCAAATGTATCGTTATCATGTGATGCTCAAACCCTCCGGTGCCCAATGTAACTTGGACTGTAGTTACTGTTTCTATCTGCATAAACAAGACTTATTGCGTCAACCTAAAACCCCACGTATGGCGGAGTCGATGCTTGAGTTGCATATCAAGCAATATATTGAAGTACAAACAGGTAATGAAGTGGTTTTTAGCTGGCAGGGTGGTGAGCCTACCCTGATGGGGTTAGAATTTTTTCAGCGTGTGGTTGAGCTACAAAATAAATATAAGAAGCCGAAGCAATGTATTGAAAATGACATACAAACCAATGGCACCTTGCTTGATGAGGCATGGTGTGAGTTTCTGAGTCAACACAATTTCTTGGTTGGTTTATCTATTGATGGCCCAGCTGAATTTCATGACAAACATCGCTATAACAAAGGTGGCAAACCTACGCATGCCAAAGTGATGCATGCCGTGGAATTACTTCATCGTTACCAGATTCCATTTAACGCACTGTGTGTCGTGAATCGAGACAATGCGAAACGCCCAAACGATGTATATCGTTTTATCCGTGATCAGGTGCAGCCACGGATGATCCAGTTTATTCCGGGAATGGAAAGTGCACAGTTCCAAAGCACTGCGCCTGGGCATTGGAATCTTGATGATTTACCCATACTTGGCAGCTCTGCCGCACAACCAGGAACCAACGACTCTGTTGTCACTGATTGGTCTATTGTTGCTGATGACTGGGGTTATTTTCTCTCACGGGTTTGGGGGGAATGGATCAAGAAAGATTTTGGACGGGTATTTGTCGACCAGTTTGAAAATATAGTGTCCATGATGCTTGGCTATGGCGCGCAGAAATGTGTTTCTGGTCAGATTTGCGGGAAATCACTGGCAATCGAGCATAACGGTGATCTCTTTTCCTGTGACCATTTTGTCTATCCCGAATACAAGCTCGGTAACATTCAAGAGATACATCAAGGCGATCTAGTCTTTTCAGAAGAACAGAAAAAGTTTGCTTATGCGAAGTCGAATAGCTTGCCTCAATACTGTCGCCAGTGCCCCTATTTACAATATTGCTGGGGCGACTGTCCCAAAGATCGCTTTTTGAAAACACCCGATGGAGAAGCAGGTTTACATTATCTGTGTTCTGGCTTAAAGCGCTTTTTTCATACTGCACTTTTATCCAAAAGTGAAATTATGAAACAGCTTAAACCCTAAAGAAATTTGCTGCGAATAAAGACTAAAAATAGTCTTTTAAATAAACGGGTTTATCTCGAATTTTGTCAATGTTGCTCAGGCGAAAGACAAATTTTCAAAATGTTATAAAAGGAAAAAGAATATGCACAAAAAAAGGATTTCGAGTTCAATCGCTGTACTGGGTGGAGCACTACTTTCAACAAGTCTAATGGCAAAGCCACCGAATATTTTGGTGATTATGTCTGATGACGTAGGTTTCACAAATGTTAGTGCATATAGTCATGGCGTTATGGGGTATAACACGCCCAATATTGATCGAATTGCCAAAGAAGGCATCATGTTCACCGATCATTATGCGCAACCCAGTTCAACAGCGGGACGTGCAGCATTTATTACGGGGCAATATCCAATTCGTTCAGGCATGACCACAGTAGGACGTCCAGGTTCTCCACTAGGTATTCAAGCTGCGACCCCAACCTTGGCAGA
This sequence comes from Acinetobacter sp. TUM15064, assembly GCF_008980265.1. NCBI lineage: Bacteria > Pseudomonadati > Pseudomonadota > Gammaproteobacteria > Moraxellales > Moraxellaceae > Acinetobacter > Acinetobacter sp. TUM15064. Next base: position 3,573 of record NZ_BKFU01000012.1, read on the forward strand.
AGTGCTTAAACCTTTGGGTTATATGAGTGGTCAGTTTGGGAAAAACCACTTGGGCGATCGTAATGAACACTTACCGACTGTGCATGGTTTTGATGAGTTCTTTGGTAATTTATATCATTTAAATACCGAAGAAGAACCAGAACAATTTGATTATCCCAAAGATCCAGAATTTCATAAAAAATATGGCACACGCGGTGTTTTACACTGCTATGCCTCTTCAACAGATGATGAAACTACAGATTCTCGTTTTGGAAAAATGGGGAAGCAAAAATGTGAAGATACAGGGGCATTGACGCGCAAACGCATGGAAACGGTAGACGATGAGTTTATTACAGCCAGTGTTGACTTCATGAAACGTAGTAAAAAATCGGATAAGCCATTTTTTGTTTGGCTAAATCCAAGTCGCATGCACATGTATACGCATTTACGTGCGTCTCATCGCTATTTGGCTGCAAAAGCAACCTCAGAAGATGATTTGTATGGCAGCGGGATGATTGAGCACGATATGCAAGTCGGTCAATTGTTGGATGATATGAAGAAAATGGGTGTGTTGGACAATACCATTATTGTGTATACCACCGATAATGGTCCTGAACACAGCGCAAAAAATCATGGTGGTACGACACCATTTCGTGGTGAAAAAATGACGACCTATGAAGGTGGGGTACGTGTTCCGACAATGGTACGCTGGCCGGGACATATTCCTGCAGGGCAGGTGAGAACGGGTATTCAAGCCAACATGGATCTTTTCACGACATTGGCAACGATTGCAGGTAATCCAAATGTTGTCGACGATATGAAAAATAATCGTAAGCAATATATTGATGGGGTGAATAATTTAGATTACTGGACAGGGAAATCAGAGGAAAGCAAGCGCAATAATTTTCTTTATTATCATGAATCAACACTGCGAGCTGTTCGAATTAAGCAGTGGAAAGTTCACTTTGAAACCAGTGAAAATTATTATGATAGTTATCAAAAGCAAAAATTCCCCATCATGTACAATCTCCGTCAAGATCCATTTGAGTCCTTTGATAGTGTAAGAGACCGTTCTGAAATTATCCAAAGTAAACAATGGATTTCTGAACCTTTACAGGCTTTGATTGGATCACATATTAAATCCTTGATGGATTATCCTCCTGTACAAAAAGCAGCAACACTCGATTTTAGTGAGCTGATTAAAAATATGCAGGCAACGAAAAAATAAAAGCATTCTGGATGAATAAGGCAGCTCAGTTTTCTGAGTTGCCTTTTTTATTAATATGGCATCATTTTTTTCAACCTATTTTTATTGAACGCATCAATCTTTGTTTTTGATTGAGCCTCGACTTCAAATTGATTATGGTAAATAGACGATAACAATAAAAAAATGGAGGAAATATGTTTGTACTTGAGCAAGTCTTTAAGGATAAAAAAGCAGTGCATTCTGATGCCTTTAACTTAAGAATTCATCGTGGTCTAAGCTGGTTTAAAAAAGCCACACAATTGGATGATGATCTTGATTTGAAGTTCATCACGCTATGGATTTCTTTTCATGCTTTGTATGCCCAAGAATTAGAACACCTTCAAAACCAACAGCATCTGAGCCAGTTCTTACAGACAATGCTTCAGCATGATGTTGAGCACAAAATTGAGATAATTTTATTGGAGAGGTCGAGTCAGCCCATTTATCGCCTATTGAACAGTTCGTATAGTATGCAAAGTTATTGGGACTATCAAAATCAGGCAATTAGCCTAGAGGCGTATAAAGCTCAACGAGGACACGAGAAGAAGAAAGTCACAGAAGCCATAGAGAATAAACATACAGAAGATATTTTGTTGATCTTATTTAGCCGTTTATGCACGTTGAACGATCAGTTCATGCAGGGTGGTTGCTCCTATAAAAGCGCGTTAAACCGAGAGCAACTCCAAGACGCATGTCTTGTTTTATCCGCGTTATTGCCTGCTTTGATTTATATTTTACTGGAAAATGCAGATGCTCTAGATAACGGGAAACCCTATTATCCAGTGGCACAGGTCAGCTAATTTACGAATAAAAAATCAGACAGTTTTAAAGCAAGCTGTCTGATTATCGGTATTAGGCAATACCATATTTTCTACTATATAGTGTGTCAATCAGTGCAAAGACACTGGCCAAGATGACCAATGAAATTCCGACCAGACAGGTGCTGCTCCAGCCACCATGATGCCATGCATACACGCCCAGCGCAGAACCACACGCCCCACCAATAAAATATAAAGTCATATAGATTGAGTTCACCCGAGACTTTGCATCGGGACGTAAACGGAAAATCACGTTTTGATTACAACTATGTGTGGTGGCTAAACCAAGGTTAATTAGTGCATAGCCTAGGACATAGCTGAGCAATGAACTGGCACCCAAATATAAAAACACCCAACTCAAGGCTAAAATGGCGCAGCCTGCCCAAGTCAGGACTAGGGTATAACCACGATCTGCCCATTTCCCAATGAACTGAGTCGAGAGTGCCCCAAAAACGCCAACAAGGGTCACTATACCCACCCATACATCGGAGAGTTCGAATGGCTTAGAGGTTAGCAGCAGGGCAATGGTTGAAAACAGCATACTCATGGCAGCAAAAGCAAATCCACCAGTCATTGAACGAAACACCAAGCGTGGCTCTTGTTTCAGTAGGCTTCCCATGGACTTAAAAATTGTGAAATAAGTGATTTTAAATTTTGGTAGTTGCGGCAACTTTCCTTTCATAATGAAAGCTAGAACAAACATGGCAATGCCACTGAGGATGTAAATCATCTTCCAGTGCCATAGATCAGAAAGTAAGCCTGCCACACTGGTAGACAGTAAGATGCCGACCAGTAATCCACTCATGAGAAAACCAACCACTTCGCCAGTACGTTCAGGTTTGACTGCCATCGCAGCTAAAGGAATCAGCACTTGAGCTGCGACAGAGAATAACCCTGTAATAATTGTCCCGATCCAGAGCATCGCTAAGTTGGTCGATATTGCACAAATAAAAAGCCCTGCAGATGCACCAAACATCAGGAGTGGAATAAGCTTGGCTTTATTGAGCATATCGCCTAAAGGCACAATAAATAGCAAACCTAGTGCATAAGACACTTGTGCAAACGTTACTGTTAAAGCGACTTGTTCTTCTGGAACTTGAAGGCTTTGTTGTATTGATGAAATCAAAGGCTGGCAATAATAGTTTGCCCCTGCACATAAACCACACACAATTGCCATGAGCCAAAGCAGTGATTTATCTCGACTGATGTCGAAGGAAGTATTCATAGTAAGCCTTTGATTGGGGGAGGTAGGAGCAAACAACGACAACATCACTGTTGAATGATCATGATGTAGCGTTTGGGAAATTGTATACGAAGCGAGGTTAAAAGCATAAAAATGGTGCAGAAAATAAAGTACAAGTGGATCGCTATAGGGCTGAGTAATAACCTCGCATTCTTATGTTCTTTTGATATGCTTTACTGAGATATAATCAAAAAAAAGTGATATTTCTAATTTTCTGTCAAAAAACACCGAGAAAAATGAAAAAAATTCTGAATTGATGGGGGAAAATTGTGAGTAATTGTTGCATTCCATCATTCTTCATCAGAATCATCAGCAAAAAGCCAAATCAAATTGTTGAAATATTCACCTTGTAGATGCTTTTGTGGTCGATTATGGTGCATTTAGGTTTAAGTACAGACTCACAATTGGCTTTACTATCACTCCATAAAATATTGAAAAAAGTTTTTTGTTAGTCAACTCTAGCTTGAAATCAGATTGAACAGGACAAATTTTGTTTAGGGTTTTTATAGAATCATTTTCAAATACACTTTTTCATCTGACTGAAATTGGAGTGCGGGTATTTTTGATCTATTCAACATAGATGTTATTCAATTTGAAGCCAGAGTCATTGCCGTGAAACTGTCACTTGGGTCAATGTCTGCAAAGTTTGCATGACAAGATGTGGAAAAGGTCTATGAATGATAGGTTTTGTTTTATGTGAATGTGATGCTTTAAATTTGTGAATTGGTCAAAAAGATCAATAGGGAAGAATTAAAGCACTCAGTCTTGTACAAAAAAAGTGCGATTTTTATGCTAAATGGCGATGAGGGGAAAGCGCTGAATAGAAATAAATCAATTCTGAATGTCATTTTCAGCAAATAAACGATATATCACACAATATTTTTTATGAATCACGAGTTCAGTATGTGGGTATTTATTAAATAAATAGTGGGTGGTATTTTAAAAAAGTTTCATTAGAATCCAAAAATTCATAAGAACATCCTGGGGGAAACATCGCCTAACTCGTGATGTTTACTTTAAGAAAAATTAGCTTGAGGGACGCTCATGCAGATCGGAATTCCAGCCGAAACGGTTGTTGGTGAAAATCGTGTAGCCGCAACGCCAGAAACGGTAAAAAAATTGATCAATGCTGGTCACAGTGTAGTCATTGAACGTAGAGCAGGTGTAAAAGCTGCTTATATTGACAGTGCCTATGAACAAGTTGGTGCCACGCTTACAGATGATGCCTATACCGGTAGCCAAATCGTTTTGAAAGTACGTGCCCCTCAGGGTGCTGAGATTCAAAAGCTTGCGCCAAATACATCGGTTATTGCCATGTTTGATCCGCACCGCAACACTGAACTTGATCAATTTGCATCGCAAAACGTGTCTGCATTTGCTTTAGAGCTATTGCCACGTACTTTGTCTCGTGCACAGAACATGGACGTGTTGTCCTCACAAGCGAACTTGGCGGGTTATAAGTCAGTGCTTTTGGCTGCTGCTGAATACCAACGTATGTTCCCTATGTTGATGACGGCTGCAGGTACAGTAAAACCTGCACGTGTGGTGATCATGGGAGTCGGCGTTGCAGGATTACAAGCGATTGCAACTGCAAAACGTTTGGGTGCTGTGGTTGAAGCAACGGACTTACGTCCAACAGCGAAGGACCAAGTTGAGTCTTTAGGTGGCAAATGGTTAGACGTACCGATGTCAGCAGAAGAACAACAAAAAGCAGCCGATGCTGCGAAAAATGGTTATGGTTGGATGCCGGGTGAAGACTATATCCGTGATCAAGCCATCATTGTAGATAAAGCTGTGTCGAATGCCGACATCGTGATTACTACTGCACTATTACCAGGTCGTGACGCACCACGCTTAATCAAAGCAGAAACTGTTGCCAAAATGAAACCAGGTTCAATCATCCTTGATATGGCGGTTGAAACGGGTGGTAACGTTGAAGGTTCGAAGAATGGTGAAAACGTTGTCACTGATAACGGTGTGACCATTTTAGGTATTCCAAATATTCCATCTACAGTTGCAACAGAAGCGTCTGCTTTGTATGCACGTAATGTATTGAATTTCCTTGACACCTTGTTTGATGCTGAGAAAAACTTTGCACTCAACCCTGAAGAAGAAATTCAAAAAGCCCTTCTAGTAACTCATGGCGGTCAAGTACTGCTCAAGCGTGGTTAAGGAGATAGATCATGGTTGAAACAATTACAATTTTCGTCCTTGCCATCTTTGTAGGGTACTACGTGGTGTGGGGCGTAACGCCAGCATTACATACACCGCTTATGGCAGTAACCAATGCTTTGTCATCCATCATTATTGTGGGTGCGATGATCCAAACTGTAGGCTTACCTGCGATTGGGGTTGATGCCAATGTCGCATTCCAAAGCGTTAACGTGGTGAGCATCTTAGGTGCGATTGCGGTGTTCTTAGCAAGTATCAACATTTTTGGTGGCTTCGCAGTAACAGCGCGTATGCTTGAAATGTTCAAGCCAAAGCAAAAGAAAAAAGAGGGCTAATATATGGAATTCATTCGAGACTATGCGGATTGGTTCTACCTGATTGGTGCTGTCCTCTTTATCCTAACTTTACGTGGTTTGTCAGGTCCTAAAACTGCCATTCAAGGTAACCGTTACGGCATGATCGCAATGGCGATTGCGGTGATCACTACTTTCTTTGTGGCAGATCATCCAGTGATTTGGATGATTGGCGGGGCAATGGTACTGGGTGCACTTGTGGGTATTGCCCGTGCACGTACTGTACCTATGACACAAATGCCTGAAACGGTTGCATTGATGCACTCTTTGGTGGGCTTGGCTGCGGTATTGATTGCGATTGCTGCAATTCTACACAATAACCAACTCACTGCTTTATTTGCACAAAATGAAGCTGCATTAACTGCTGCGGGTGTACAACATGCCCACATGAGCAAGGTTCATTTGTTTGAATTGTTCGTGGGTTGTTTCGTTGGTGCGATTACCTTTACAGCGTCTGTATTTGCTTATGGTAAATTGGCTGCGAAAAAATGGGCAAAAACCATTTCTGGTGCATGGGTTAAACCTGTACAAGCGCTGATTTTCCTTGCAATGTTGGCATGTGGTGTGTATTTCTTCACCACGGGTAACATGACTGCATTTTGGGCAATGACTGCACTTGCACTTGCATTCGGTTGGGTGTGGATTGCGCCTGTTGGTGGTGGTGATATGCCAGTGGTGGTATCACTGTTGAACTCATTCTCTGGTTGGGCAGCAGCAGGTATTGGTTTCACGCTTGAAAACAATATGTTGATCGTTGCAGGTTCACTGGTGGGTTCTTCTGGTGCGATTCTGTCTTACATCATGTGTAAAGCGATGAACCGTTCGATCATCAACGTTTTGTTTGGTGGTGCGATGGGCGGTGCAGCAGTGGCTTCTGCGAATAAAGGTGAACAAGCACAGCGTAATCACCGTTCTGGTTCAGCAGATGACGCAGGCTTCTTGATGTCAAATGCAGACAGCGTTGTGATCGTGCCGGGTTATGGTATGGCGCAAGGTCGTGCACAAAATGCAGTTAAAGAATTGTGTGAAATCTTAAAAGAGCAGGGCGTAAAAGTTCGCTTCGCGATTCACCCAGTGGCTGGTCGTATGCCGGGTCACATGAACGTATTGTTAGCAGAAGCAGATGTTGCGTATGAAGACATCTTAGAAATGGATGAGATCAACTCAGATTTCCCTGCAACAGATGTAGTACTGGTAATTGGTGCAAACGACGTGGTTAACCCTGCGGCGAAAGATGATCCGACATCTCCAATCTACGGCATGCCAATTCTTGAAGCACATAAAGCACGTACCATCATGGTGATCAAACGTTCTATGGCAACAGGTTATGCGGGCTTAGACAATGACTTGTTCTACAATGAAAAAACCATGATGATCTTTGGTGATGCGAAAAAAGTGGTTGAAGATATGACCAAAGCAATTAATGGTGGTGGACACTAATCCTCCTCCTGGATTGTATAAAGACCACCTTCGGGTGGTTTTTTTGTTTTAGGGCCAAAGCTCTTTAGTTACAAAAAAACCTCACAAAGACACATTTTGTATAAGAAATCAGCATGCTGATTTGTATTTAGGTGTTTAAATTGAGAATTATTATTCTCAATTTGGCTAAACCCTATTATGGACTTGCACCCGTTATCTCGCACGGAAAAACAGAACAAAAGAAAACAACTTATTATTGATAAAGCTATAGAGTTAACTGTAGCACATGGTTTAGATCAACTTTCAATTGCAGACATTGCAAAGGCCAGTGGATTAGGTCCCGGACAAATTTATCGCTGTTTTCAAGATAAAGATGAAATCATAGAAAATATGATTTTGAGTATTACGGACAAGCGCATTTGCACTCCTGGCTTTCACCGACACGATCTACATATAAAGGCTCAGGAGCTTGCCAGTGGGCATCCTAATAATATGAGTTCTGAAGAATTATCTTTGTTATATGAAGTTCTCAATATTAGTGGCAATAATAAAATAATCGAAACTATTGAAAAATCAGAAAAAAAAATGCAGGAGCAAGGTTTGTATATTTTAAAAGAATATTACAAAACCGCGTCTCCACAAGAAATAAGAGCAATTGCTGAGGTGGTTGCCACGTTAACGGAGGGCGTCATTTTGAGAACGGCGAAAGGGTATTCGCAAGATGTTGATCAGGCTATTTTACAGCGTATTTATGAAACGATGTTAACAGCAATGGATTCCTTATTTGGTGAAGTGAAAGAGAAAGAAAATAATATTCAATAAATACAATATTTTATTTCTTAAATTTAATGTGGTGGGTTCAGTCTTTTTTCAAATCTAGGTGTGCGTGTGCAATGAAAAAATCGGTAGTATTCAAAAAGGCTTTTCTGACAGGAATGATTATATGCTGTCTTGGTCTTACCTTATCTGCTTGTGATCAAGAGCAGGTCGCTCCACAAAAGTCTGTAACTGAAGTAGAGGTGATGACGATCCAACCTCAGTCTATGGACATGAAACAAACCTTGGCTGGTCGGACAACGGCTTATTTGACCTCAGATGTCAGGCCTCAAGTGAGTGGTATTATTGAAAAGCGGCTTTTTAAGGAAGGAGATTATGTACAAGCTGGTCAGGTATTGTATCAGCTCGATTCTAAACTGTATCAAGCAGCACATGAAAGTGCGCGTGGTGATTTAGTTGAAGCTGAGGCGAGTTTGCTTGCCGCAAAGCCCAAAGCGCAACGTTATAAAAACCTTCTCGCAATTGAAGCGGTTAGTCAGCAAGATGCCCTTGATGCTCAAGCAACTTTAAAAGAACAAGAAGCAGCCGTTATTTCTGCAAAAGCGGCGTTAAATACAGCCAAAATTAATTTGGGCTATACCTCAATACGTGCCCCGATCTCAGGACGGATTGCCACGTCTACATATACTCCTGGTGCACTGGTGACGGCTGAGCAAACGACCGCATTGACAACGATCCAACAATTAAACCCAATTTATGTTGATATCACGCTATCGAGCACTGAGTTACTTAATCTGAGAAAGCAAATTGATAAGGGAACATTGAATGCCCCTAATGGTAAGGTGCCTGTCAGTATTATTATGGAAGATGGTTCGACTTATGAACATACGGGGACGCTCGAATTTATTGGAACGTCCGTTGATACTGGAACGGGTACGGTAAATTTAAGAGCTATTGTTCCAAATCCTAAATATCTATTGCTTCCAGGTGCTTATGTTAAGGCAGAGCTACCATTAGCAGTTAATCATCAGGCTATTCTGATTCCACAAAAGGCAGTGACCCGAAATCATAAGGGAGATCCTGTTGTGAAGTTGGTCGGTGCAGACAATAAGGTGGTTGAACGTACCGTCGAAACCTCGGATGCACAAGGCAACCAGTGGGTGGTGACCTCTGGTCTAAAAGCTGGGGAGAAGTTGATTGTTGAAGGTGTGAGTACTGTTTCTTCGGGGAATACCGTGAAAGTGGTACAGCAAGCAACTGCAAGTAATTCAGTGACCTCAGATCAAAAATAGGATGAACAATGGCTCGTTTCTTTATTAACAGACCTATTTTTGCATGGGTCATTGCAATTGTGATCACCTTGGCGGGTGCACTTTCTATATATACTTTACCTATTGAGCAATATCCTGACATTGCTCCTCCAACAGTCAGTATCAGTGCAACTTATACAGGTGCTTCAGCTGAAACGACAGAAAACTCAGTGACGCAAGTGATTGAGCAAAGTATGACGGGGTTGGATAATTTACTGTATATGTCATCAAGTAGTTCATCCTCAGGGAGCTCTTCGGTAACCTTAACGTTTGCTTCAGGGACAGACCCAGATACGGCACAAGTTCAAGTCCAGAATAAGTTGAAGCAAGCGGAATCCTCTTTGCCAGAATCCGTGCAGGACAATGGTCTGACGGTGACCAAGTCTTCAGGTAGTATCTTTATGGTGCTGAGTTTTATCTCAGAAGATGGCAGTATGAATGGTACGGACTTGGCAGATTACATGGTGTCTAGTGTAAAAGACCAAGTGAGTCGAGTCAGTGGTGTTGGTAATGTTCAAGTGATGGGTTCGCAGTATTCCATGCGAATCTGGCTAAATCCAGAAAAACTCAAAACCTATTCTTTAGTACCCAGTGATATTGTAACGGCTATTCAAGCACAAAATAGCGATGTTGCGGCAGGTTCCCTTGGCGCTTTACCTGCTGTAAATGGGCAGGAATTGAGTGCCACGGTAACGGCACGTAGTCGCTTAAAAACAGTGGATCAGTTTAAAAATATTATTTTAAAGTCAGATGAAAGTGGAGCGGAGGTTCGGCTATCTGATGTGGCAAATGTTGAACTCGGCAGTGAAGACTATGCGGCCTTGAGTAAGTTCAATGGTAAGAATGCAGCAGGCATGGGGATTGAGCTTGCAGCTGGTGCAAATGCTTTAGATGTTTCAAATGCGGTAGAAGCAAAATTACAAGAGCTCAAAGCGTTCTTTCCTACGGGTGTGAACTATAAGGTTGCCTATAGCACAGCACCCTTTGTCAAAATTTCGATAGAAGAAGTAGTGAAGACCTTATTTGAAGCAATTGCGCTGGTCATCATTATTATGTATCTGTTTTTGCAAAACTGGCGTATTACTTTAATTCCTGCAGTTGCCGTTCCTGTTGTGCTCATGGGGACCTTTGGCGTGTTGTCTATTTTGGGTTATTCCATTAATACCTTATCAATGTTTGCCATGGTGTTGGCGATTGGTCTTTTGGTGGACGACGCGATTGTTGTGGTGGAAAACGTTGAACGGATCATGCAAGAGGAGGGACTATCACCTAAGGCGGCTGCTGAAAAATCAATGGGGCAAATTACAGGTGCGCTTATTGGTATTGCTTTAGTACTGACGGCGGTATTTATTCCCATGGCATTCTTTAGTGGTTCTACAGGAGCCATTTATCGCCAGTTCTCTATTACGATTGCCTCTGCGATGATTCTCTCGGTGATTGTTGCAATGACGATTACCCCTGCATTATGTGCAACCTTGTTGAAGCCAATTCATCAAAATGGAACTGAGAAAAAAACAGGCGTGCTTTCTCGATTTTTTCAGTGGTTTAACCAGACATTTAATACCAATACCGAGCGCTATAACCGTGGTGTGAAATGGATACTTGCTCATAAACGTCTAGGTCTGGTGGCTTATTTACTCATTGTTGTTTCTATTGCGGGGCTGTTTTGGAAACTTCCAACAGCATTTTTACCTGAAGAAGATCAGGGCATGTTGATGGTGTCAATCAAACTACCATCAGGTGCGACGCAACAACAAACTGTGCGTGTTATGGATCAAGTTGCTAACTATGTAGAAAAGCAACCTGAAGTGGAATCGGTGATGAGTGTTGCTGGTTTTAGTACTGGAGGTAGTGGTCAGAACTCAGGAATGGGATTCATTAAGTTAAAAGATTGGTCTGAACGTTCTACCGATGCTACAAGTGTTGGGAACCGTATTACCAAAGATATGGCTTCTAAGTTTAAAGATGCGCAGATTTTTGCCATGGCACCCTCTGGGATTCCGGGTTTGGGACAAGGCTCAGGTTTCACCATGGAGCTGACAGATTTGGGTGGAGCTGGGCATGATGCATTGGTTTCGGCCCGTGATCAGCTTCTAAAACTCGCTCAGCAAAATGAAAAGCTTACGGCTGTTCGCTATGGCAGCTTAGAAGATGCACCTACATTTGCCTTGAAAATTAATGACTCCAAAGCAGGTGCTTTAAAAGTCAGTCAAAGTGATATTGATGATGTTTTATCAACTGCTTTGGGCAGTAGCTATGTCAATGACTTTGTAAATAATGGGCGTGTTAAAAAGGTTTATGTGCAAGGTGAAGCGTCTGCGCGTATGTTACCTAGCGATATTAATCGCTGGTACGTTCGAAATGATGATAATGATATGGTGCCATTTTCTGCTTTCACTGAAAGTAAATGGAACTTTGCGCCGTCTTCTTTAGCTCGTTTTAATGGTTCTTCCGCAATGGAAATTTCAGGGCAAGCTGCAGAAGGAGTGAGTTCTGGAACAGCGATGGCAGAAATGCAAAACTTAGTCAAACAATTGCCAAATGGTTTTGGCTATGCGTGGTCTGGCTTGTCTTATCAAGAACAGCAGTCGGGCAATATGGCACCCCTGCTATATGCTATTTCAATCCTGTTTGTATTCTTGTGTTTAGCGGCTTTATACGAAAGTTGGTCGATTCCTTTTTCTGTTTTACTTGTTGTGCCGATTGGTGTGTTGGGCGCTTTATTATTTACAACGTTGCGAGGCTTATCTAATGACATTTATTTTCAAGTTGGCTTGCTGACAACCATCGGTCTGGCTTCGAAAAATGCGATTTTGATCGTGGAATTTGCTAAAGAGTTAGAAGAAAAAGGTGAAACCTTAATAGCTGCAACCTTACATGCAACTAAAATGCGTCTGCGTCCAATTCTAATGACATCATTTGCGTTCTTACTCGGGGTATTGCCTTTGGTGATTAGTACGGGAGCAGGTTCAGGCGGGCGTCACTCTTTAGGAACAGGTGTTTTTGGTGGAACATTATTGTCTACGGCACTTGGTATTTTCTTTGTCCCTTTATTCTATGTTCTTATCCGTAGCATTTTTTCCAAAAAGAAAACAGCTGAATTACCACAGGAGCATTCATAATGTTGTTGAACTATAAATATGGCGCAGTGGGGCTGTGTTTTCTGGGAATGACGGGGTGCATGAATCTCAATCCAGAATATAGTCAACCAACATCGCCTGTCGCAACGTCATTTAATAATCAGGCTGTGGGGGAGAGCTCTTCTCAACCAGTTGCAGATATACAGTGGCGCACTATTTTTCTTGATACTCGCTTACAAAAAGTCATTGCGATGTCTTTAGATAATAATCGTGACTTGCGTATGGCGATGTTGAATATTGATAAAGCTAGAGCACAATATCGCATTCAGAAAGCAGACTTATATCCAAGTGTAAGTGCATCTGTATCTCAATCTGCATCTAAAGCACAATCCTCATCGGGGCAAAGCCAAATCAGTCGCTCTAGTGAGTTTTCTGTAGGATTTACCAGTTGGGAGCTTGATTTGTTTGGTCGTATTCGAAGTCTGAATACTGAGTCTTTAGAAAGCTATTTTGCAACCGCTGAAACACAACGCAGTTCGCGTATGAGCTTGGTTGCAGAGGTTGCCAGTGATTGGTTGACGATTGCTGCTTATCAGCAACAATTGCGCATTGCAGAAAGCACGCTGGCCAGTCAGGAAAAAACACTCAAACTCACTTATGCCAAATATAAAGAAGGTATATCTTCTGCCCTAGACTATGAGGAAATTAAAACCAGTGTCGATAGTGCCAAGGCTGATATTGCCAGTTACAAAAAAGCTTTGGCTCAAGCGCAGAATGCATTGAACTTAATCGTAGGCACTGCTGTACCAGCTGAGTTTCTTCCCTCAAATGATATAGATTTGCAATCCATACGTCTGGCTCCAATTGCTGCAAACTTATCTTCGAGCATGCTGCAAAACCACCCCGATGTTTTATATGTAGAGCATCTCTTAAAGGGGGCAAATGCTGACATCGGAGCCGCAAGAGCAGCTTTCTTTCCAACCATTTCATTAACCACCACGGCTGGGCGAAGCAGTAGCGATTTAGAAAAGCTGTTTAGTGCTGGAACTGGTACATGGTCGTTTATACCAACGATCTCTGTGCCTATTTTCCAAGGAGGGGAGCTTAAAGCTTCTTTAGATTCAGCCAAAATTCAGAAAAATATCTATATTGCACAATATGAGAAAGCGATTCAAACCGCTTTTTCTGATGTAGCAGATGCTTTGGCTGTGCGTCAGAATATTGAAGCGCAACTTGATGCACAAAAAGACCTAGTCCGTTCCTCGGAACGTAGTTATCGTTTATCTACTGCCCGGTACAAAGAAGGTTTGGATAGCTATTTGACGGCCCTGACTGCGCAGCGAACATATTATAGTGCACAGCAAGAACTTGTTACGTTGGTTCTAGAGGAAGCCACCAATCGTGTCACGTTATATAAGGTCTTAGGCGGGGGGGCTGACGCACAATAAAAAATTGAATGGGTTCGTTGTTTTATAAAAGTGACTCTTTCGGGTCACTTTTTTTATGTGAGAGGTTTGGCGTCTTTCTGAAAAGGGTCTCAAAGCAACATCGTTTTAATATTTGAATGACATTAGCTCGAGTATGCGTGATGTAAGGCAGAATGTATGTGTTTTCTATGCAAGAAGAGAAATGGGTTTTAAATTTTAGAAAGATTGTTTATGTGAAAATAAGGTTGAAAAAGGTTGAGTTACTGGAACTTTTGATCAAATAAATGTTTTGAAATATATATAGAAAATTAAGTATATCCCTAGAAATTGGCATATTTGTTGCAATTTTTATTTCGGTTCTTTGGGGGATAATGATGAAAAAACTTCAAATTTTAGCAGGGCTATATTTACTGTGTTCTAGCTCAACCTGGGCAGTTGAACCTGTGGTGAGTGCAGCCAATATACAAGAAATTCGCCTATCTTTAGACAGTGTCTGGGTGGTGCTAGGTGGTATCTTGGTGTTTTTTATGCAAGCGGGTTTTGCACTGATTGAAAGTGGTTCAGTTCGTTCTAAAAATACGATTAATGTACTCATGAAAAACTATATGGATGCATGTTTGGGGGGCTTGGTGTTTTGGTTGATTGGCTTTGGCTTAATGTTTGGGGTAAACCAAACTGGCTGGATCGGAACTTCTCATTTTGCACCCAATGAAATGGATGGATGGCATTGGAATTTATTGTTCTTCCAAATGATGTTTGCTGCAACGGCCACCACTATTGCCAGTGGCGCAATGGCAGAGCGTATTCACTTTGTAGCCTATATTGTCAGTGCGGCAGTAGTGAGCGGTTTGATTTATCCGATCTTTGGGGCATGGGCTTGGGGAAGTTTGTTTGACGGCGAGGGCTGGTTGAAGGCTCTAGGGTTTATCGACTTTGCAGGTTCAACTGTTGTGCACTCGATTGGTGGATGGGTGGCTCTGGCGGGTATTATTGTGCTTGGGCCACGACTCGGACGTTTTGGTCGCAATGGGCAAGTTCACTATTTGGCTGGACATAATTTACCGCTGGTGGCACTAGGTGGTTTTATTTTATGGCTAGCATGGTTTGGTTTTAATGCTGCTTCTACCGTTAAAGCTGAAGTGAGTATTGGACGTATAGCCCTAAACACGCATTTAGCGGCGTGTGCTTCGGCCGTTGCCTACATGGTCTATACCCTGATTCGAGGTAAAGCGATTTTAATGCGAGGCACGATTAATGCGTCTTTAGGTGGGTTGGTTGCAATCACCGCAGGCTGTGCAACCATGAGTCCACTTTTTGCAGTGATGAGTGGAGCCTTTGCTGGAATTCTGGTCAGTATTTTACCTGTATTGATGGAAAAACTTCGTTTGGATGATGTGGTCGATGCCGTGACTGTGCATGGCTTTTGTGGTGCGTGGGGGACGTTGGCAGCAGGGCTGTTTTTTGAAGGGCGAATGTTTAATTCAGAAATAATTGCAGTACAAATTTTAGGTATTATGGCTGCATTTATTTGGGGATTTGGTGTGGCTTTTATTGTGTTCAAAGTCTTGGATAAAGTGTTGGGTGGTCTACGTGTAAGTAAACAACATGAACAACGTGGTTTAGACTATACCGAACATGCCGAACTGTCCTATCCGGAGTTTCAGCATGATGTGACTTTTGAAACAGATGATATGACTAAACGTCATTAAATGAAGAGGATAGCTCATGTCGACTGAAACATTAAGTATTTTGCAAAAACGTCAAGCGATTGAACGAGGCCTCAGTCAATACTTACCGGGGACACTTTTGGAGCAAGTGTTGAATCACTGGGAAGCCAAATATGGTGACCAACCATCCTTTGTTTTAAATCGTTTTTTGAGTGAAATTTGCACTACCGAAGAATTGCGTTATCACCGCAAAGATATGCTCAGAAATGTCTTAGCAGAGATGGCACAAGTTGAAAAACAAGTATTACTCAAGCCTACAGCCCAAGAGCTCCGAGCAGAACAGACACAAGAGCAATTATTGGATGCTTTCATCTTTTTTATGCAAGGTATTTGTCAGTCGGTAAAAGATGTTGATATGCAGGATTTTGAAAGTGAAGTAAAGGTGGAGTTGGAAGCATTATCTATTTTGATGTCTGCAAACCAAAGGTTGGATGATCGGATGCTTCTAAATACTTTACTGATGGCTCAGTATGCTCAGATGTTGACAGCCTGCTATGAAAAGTACTGTGAATTTTACAGCCCTGCAAAAGCTGATCAGGTTTATGCCAGTATCAAGAGACAGGTTAAAACACAGTATCCGTCAGTGGATTTGCATTGGCTCATTTAGAAAATATAGCGTATAAAAAAGCGACCTTTAGGTCGCTTTTTTTGATTAGGCTACAGTTTCTTCTGGGGCTGCACGCCATAGGCTTTCGAGGTCGTAGAAACGACGTGCTGTTGGCAACATCACATGCACAACAACAAAGCCAAGATCAATCAAGATCCATTCAGCATCACGTTCGCCTTCGACACCGAGAGGGCGGAAGCCTGCTTTACGTGCTTCTTCAGCAACGTTATCAGCAAGTGCTTTAATGTGACGCGTAGATGTACCACTTGCAATTACAATTGCATCAGCAACATTACTGATTGAGCTGACATCAAGCGCTAAAATATCTTTTGCTTTTACATCTTCAAGGGCTTCGTGTACAACTTTTAAGCAAGCTTGTACGTCGGCAGCTTGTGTATTCATTGCGAGATCGTGAGAATTAGAAGCGCTGGGCGATGGTTCTAAATTCATAAAGGGAATTTTTCCGGACAATAACTCACCTTATAGTATAGAGTTTTTGGCCGAAAAATTCAAATCTGACAAGGCTTAGCTTTGAGGATGCGTGGCAAAGTATTTTGCCTTCCATGCAAAGGACTGAGTTGAAACAGTTTTTGGTCGATATTCAGCCGTAAGAAAACCATCATAGTTGCTGTGTTGTAACCATTCAAAAATATTTGCATACATTATTTGTGCAGTGTCTGGTTCGTGCCGGCCCGGACAGTCGGCAAACTGGATATGTCCAATATCTTGAATATTTTCTTGTAAGCCTTGAAGGACATCCTCACCCATCATTGCCATGTGATAGCAGTCGTATTGCATTTTAAGTGCAGGGTGTTTTACGGCTTCTAACATTTCTTGTGCTTGGGCAATATTTTGTACTAAAAAGCGTGGCATATCGGTGCCGTTGATCATTTCAAAGACAGGTTGAATTTGATGTTCGGTGAACATGTGGCAGGCTAACTTTAAGTTTTTAGCCAAGGTGTTTAAACAAGGCAGGAGGTCAGCGTCCAATGGCTGTTTGCCTGCAAGGATATTCACGCTTGGTACTTTGAGTGCGCTGGCATATTGCACAGCCAACTGTAGGGCCCGATGAAACTCCAGTTCTTTGCCAGGGACACCTGCTAGACCATTACCACCTGTCATGAGGTCTCCCGCGGGAACATTAATCAAGCAGAGGCTTAAGTCATGTAGTGTTAGTTGAGTTTGAACTTGTTCAATACTCAGTTCATAGGGGAATTGGATCTCAACATGTTTAAAGCCTGCGGCTTGAGCTAAAGCAAAACGCTCAAGCAGCGGTACTTCGGTAAAAATCATGGATAAATTTACAGCAAGTTTGGTCATGATTTTCTCCTTTTGTTATTTGGCTTTCTGTCCTACTTGTAATATGACCGAGGCAAGGTCAGCTTCAGCATAGCCTTGTTGTTGATGTGCTTGCAATTGCTGAAGTGCTCGTGCTGCAACGGGGATATCGAGTTGATGGTGGGCTGCGAGTTGCACAGCATTGTTTAAATCTTTAGAGAGGGTTTGTACTTTCCATTGTACGGGTTCAAATTGGTGTGTGGCCATACGTGGGCTTAAAATTTGAAAGGGTTTAGAATCTGCAAAACCACCTGCCAGTGCAGGTGCAAGTAGACGAGTATCTACGCCAGCTTTAGCAGCTAAAGCCACCGCTTCAGCAATCAAGGTGCTATTGGCAGCCACAATCAGTTGATTGCAAATTTTAGTGGCTTGTCCTGTGCCTGTAGCGCCCATGCAAGTAACGCGCTGTGACAGAATATTATAAATTAAAGACAAGTCCTGAATGGTTTGAACATCACCGCCAGCAAAAATCACCAACGTTCCTTGCTCTGCACCTACAGTTCCTCCAGACACAGGCGAATCAATCCATTGCACCTGTTTGTGTTCAGCACGTGTAGCAAGTTTAATCGTTTGCTCAACCGAAAGACTGGAAAAGTCGACAAGTACTTGATTGGCTGTTAAAAACGGCTCTATTTGTTCATAAACATTTTCAACCGCTTTGTCGTCAGCTAAACAGGTGAGGATAACGGGATAGAGGGCTATGTCTTGCAGGGCTAAGCCTGTTGCTCCCAAATCAATGAGTGCATCCTTGGCATTTGGAGTGCGGTTCCAGACCGCGACTTCGAAACCTGCTTGAATTAATCGGGTCGCCATTCGGCTTCCCATGAGCCCTATACCAAGAAATGCAATTTTAGTGTGTCGATCGAAACTCATGGGACTCTCTTCTAAACTGAATGCGGTTAAATGCTGTTATTTGTACTGGCGTGGTACAAATTGGACATCGGGTTGTTTGTCTTTTTTGCGCGCGATTTGGCTGTTTTTACCTAACAGTAATTTGAGTTGCCAAATTTTTTCCATGCGCAAAGATTTTTTTGGCTCATGCTGCATGGCATCAAGTACGTATTTAGAGGCCATGAGCGCATCAGGTGAACGCTGTAGCATTTCTTCTGCAATAGACTGTGCTTTTGCAAGAGGGGATTCATCTAAGTGTGTGACTAAACCGACTTCTTTGGCATATTGAGCATCAAAAATACGTGCTGTAAGCGTGAGTTCTTTCGCAAGATCAAGTCCCACTAAGCCTTTTAAAGAGCGAGTAAGCCCCATATCTGGCACAAGTCCCCAACGACTTTCCATAATCGACATTTTAGTTGCAGGGTGAGCGACACGAATGTCAGCAGCCAAAGCCAATTGCATGCCTGCACCAAAACAAAATCCTTCAATTGCTGCGATCACAGGAACAGGCAGTTCTTGCCAAATAAGAAACGCTTTTTGAAATAGACTTTGCCCAGGTTTAATCAGTTCCCATGCGGCATAGGCGCGATTTTTGGGATTGTTTAAATCAGCAAGGTCAATACCAGCACTAAATACTTGCGCTTCACCAGTCAGAATCACACAGCGAATGCTCCGATCTTTTTTGATTTTTTCAGCGGTTTGCACCAGTTCGCGCAATAAAGCGAAGCTCATGGCATTACGCTTGTCTGGTCGGTTGAGTGAAACAGTCGCGATGCCATTATTTTTTTCAATGCGAAGTAAAGCCATGATGAAAACTCTTATTTTTTGCTTGCATGGAGCATAACATGCACCTTGTTAGGATACATGACAGTGCAGTCATATCAAAAGATAGACAGTGCTGACTTTAGTCGAGTTTCGACCGTTTTTAAGAATTATGTTTGATTAAAATTTGTTGTGCAGCATGTTGCACTTGCTCAATGACAACTTTGAGCTCATTAAAACGTTTTATGGTTTCTTGAATGAACTGTTCATCGGCTTTACGTCGCTCTTTACGCAAGGTCGAAACAAACTGCTCAAATGTGCCAGTTGCTTCTTGCAAGTTCGGTACACCGACATAGCGTGTTGCCCCGTATAGGCGGTGTAGAACGTGTTCAAGTTGCGGAAAGTCTTCCATTTCTATCAACTGTTTCATTTCATTTAGTTCTGTGTCGAAACTATCCATCAGCATGCGTAGCAGATCAACAGCAAGATCTTCTTTGTTTGCTGCCAATTGTAAGCTTTGTTGCCAGTCCAGTACTTTCGGATCCAGCGCCTCAATCATGATGGCTTTTTCAACCGCGGAGGTTTTGTTGAAACGTTCTGTAGTCCAGTGAGTCAAAATTTGGATAATTTGATCAATTTGAATTGGTTTAGTGACATAGTCATCCATACCGACTTGCAGGAGTTTTTGCTTTTCATCAGCTAAAGCATGTGCAGTGAGTGCGATAATCGGTAAGCGTTTATTATTTTCTAGAGTTGACTCTAAGGCGCGAATAGCGCGTGTAGTATCTACACCTGACATGACAGGCATTTGAATATCCATAAAGATTAAATCGAAAGGCTTGCTGTCCTGTTCAAAGTGTTCTTGTAAAATTTCTAAAGCCTGTTGCCCACTCAAGGCCTTGGTGGTAGTGACATTCAATTCACCCAATAATGCTTCAAGTACAATGAGGTTAGGTAAGTGATCATCGACTGCCAAAATATGTAAACCTTGACCATTGAAAGACTCCATTTCGTTATCTTCAAACAAGGGTTGATTGCTGAGTAGTTGAATCAAGGCACTGCGGCTGAGTGGTTGGTATAAAGGCCGTGCGCGGTAGTCATTCAACATGTTTAGATCAAGTGACATTTGATAGCCGTAAACTGCAAGATTACCATTATAGCGTTGACGGATTTCTTTCAATAAGGCCTCAGTATCTCCGCTATGATCTACAATCAGCCAGGTATTTTCGACATCTAGAGGCAGTTTATTCAGATGGCTAAACAAATCCAAAATTGAGCTGGATTCAATGTGTTTGACATCATAGTCTTCTAGATAGTGGCGTAAAATATTGGCAGTTGCAGGATGTGCTAAATAAGATACGACTTGAATATTGCTAAATTGAGGATGTTCGATGAATTCATCTTCCTCATTGACCATAAACATGGCTGTAAACCAGAAAGTGGAGCCTTTTTCTGTTGGAGCACGTTCTTGGTTGTCTTCAAAGCCAATTTGGCCTTGCATCAGGTGCACGAGTTGTTTAGAAATCGCTAAGCCCAATCCTGTCCCTCCAAACTGGCGAGTGACAGATGCATCGCCTTGGGAGAAGGATTCAAATAATTTCTTACGGTCGGTACCACTCAAACCAATACCACTGTCTTGTACACTAAAATGTAATAAACACTGTCCAATATCATCTTGTTCAAGTCTTGCGCGCACAATAATTTCACCATCAGGGGTGAACTTAATCGCATTGGAAATTAGGTTGGTCAAAATTTGTTTAAAACGTAAGGTATCGCCAACCACATGCTTCGGCACATTGTCTGCATAGTAAAAAGCCATGTCGATATGCTTTTGTGCTGCGAGTGGGGACAGCATATCCATTACATCAAAAATGGCTTCTTCAAGGTCAAAAGTGGCAGTATCGAGTTCTAGCTTACCTGCATCAATTTTTGAAAAATCTAATACATCATTAATCAGTGCCAATAAGTGTGCAGAAGACTTGCGAATGGTTTGTAAATATAGGTTTTGGTCGTTGCTCAAGTTGTCTTGACGCAACAGCAAATGGATAAAACCGTCAATACTATTTAGTGGGGTGCGCAGTTCGTGGCTAATGTTGGCTAGGAAAACAGATTTAGACTGACTTGCTGAAATGGCTTGGTCACGTGCTTGGCGATAGGTAATGTTTTGCACTTCTAATGTGTCAAGGGTTCGGCGCAAATCGTCTTCTGTCTGCTCAGTGTGTTCCTTTAGTTCTAAAAAACTAAAGTGTAAGCGTTTCACCACATTGGCAATGTCGCGCTGCAATAAACGTAATTCCCCCGTACTGTTGATGATCATGTGTTGATCAAGGGTGTCGGCATTTAAACGTTGTAACTGCATGCGAATTTCATACATGGGCGCGATCCAACGACGCGAGTAAAAATTCAAACACAATAAAAGCAATAAGAGTGTTAACAAGCCTGTCGCAATCAACACAATCAATACACGATAACGTGCAATTTGTAAGGGTTGATTGTCAACTTCAATCACCAACTGAGCAGGTGAGCCAGCAAATTGGTTGATGGGAAGACCATAGACCGTATTGCTGTTAAAAGACAAGGGGCCAAAAAAATCGGTGCCTTTTTTCAGCGCAGGCCATGGCGCCTGATCTTGATAACCAATGCTGAGTTTATTATTGCCTTTGTCATCAATAATTGCGGCACGGATTAGATGCTTTTCATCCAGCATTTTTTGCATGAGATAACGTGCATTTTCATATTGCCAAGGCGAAGCATTCAATAAATTAATGGCTGCTTCGGCATCGAGTTGATAGCGCGTTAAAATTGCAATCGCCATTTGGCGTTGCTGAGCTTTGGCTGCATTTGAAGTTTCGGTAATCACCAACAATGCACCGACACATGCCAAAATCATAATCGGCACGAAAATAAGGGCAATGAGCTGTCCATAAGCATGATTTAAGTGCAGACGATTAAATAACTTTTTATTGATATTTGACATGATGCAAGCGATTTATTCCCTATGCTTTGAAGTGTAGCATGCTTTATAAAAAATCGACGGTGCTTTAATCACTTTCACGAAAAAGCACGCTAAATGGGTGCAGGGGCAGGCATTTTTCCATACAATAGGCGCACCTCGATCAAGGTGCAAACAATGAGTACTACATCCACTGATTTTCAAGCAGACGAATTTTTGTTAGATCACTATGTTGGAAAAACTCCACTAGTGCGTTTACAGCGTTTGGCTCGTCATACTCAAGCAACAGTATTGGCAAAGTTAGAAGGCAACAACCCTGCAGGTTCTGTTAAAGACCGTCCCGCATATAACATGATTATGCAAGCGGAAAAGCGTGGGCAAATTCAGCCAGGCGATACCTTGATTGAAGCGACCAGTGGAAATACAGGCATTGCACTGGCGATGGTTGCCGCGATGCGTGGCTATCAAATGAAACTGATCATGCCAAATAACATGAGCCAAGAGCGTAAAGATGCAATGCGTGCTTATGGCGCTGAGCTGATTGAAGTGACGAAAGAGCAGGGCATGGAAGGTGCACGTGATTTAGCGTTGCAAATGCAAGAGGAAGGCAAAGGGCTTGTACTCAACCAGTTTGGTAATCCTGACAATGTTGAAGCGCATTATTTAACGACAGGGCCTGAAATCTGGCAGCAAACAGGTGGGAAAATTACTCACTTTGTCAGTTCAATGGGCACGACAGGTACCATCATGGGCGTATCGAAATACCTCAAAGAGATGAACCCTGAGATTCAAATTATTGGCTTACAGCCATCGGATGGTTCAAGTATTGCGGGGATTCGCCGTTGGCCTGAAGAATATTTGCCGACGATTTTTGACCGCAGTCGGATTGATCAGATTATTGATATTCCGCAAATTGAAGCAGAAAAAACCATGCGTAAATTGGCACAAAAAGAAGGCATTAGCGCAGGAACTTCTTCAGGTGGTGCGGTGTGGGCATCAATTAAAATTGCTGAAGAAAACCCTGGTGCTATCATTGCATGCATTATTTGTGACCGTGGTGACCGTTATTTATCGACGGGACTTTTCTCTGTGGTTGATCCTGAATAAAACGAAAATAGAGTCTGATATATGCGCCTACCTGTGCTCACCTTTGATATTGAAACCATGACTGATTTGAGATCTGGGGCGCATTTATATGGTTTGGATTTGCCTGAGGCTGATTTGGAGGCTGCACTGACCAAATTGCGTCGCCAAGAGTCAGGCATGGATTTTCAACGTTTGGCTTTGCATGAAATTGTGTGTATTTCAGGCTTGTGGTTGGATGATCAAGGCCAGATGAAACTCTTTTCTTTTAGTCGCGAACAATACTCTGAAGCAGAAATTCTGAGTAAGTTTTTATCTATATTTGATAAGCGCTTACCAACTTTGGTGAGCTGGAATGGTGCGCAGTTCGACTTACCAGTGATCATGCTTCGTGCCATGTATCATGGTTTAACTGCACCTGCTTTGTTCGATCAGGGCGAAATTGACACACAAAAGCGCTATAATAACTATCAGAACCGTTATCATCAGCGCCACATCGACCTTATGGATGTGATGGCAATGTTTAATGGACGTCATTTCCAAAAACTGGATGATGTTGCACATTTGTTGGGTTATCCCGGCAAACGAGGCGATGGGGCTTATCATGTGCCTGAATATGTTCGGGCGCAGGAATGGCTTAAACTCACTAGTTATTGTGAAGGTGATGTGCTGAATACATGGCTGGTGTATTTACGTTGGCTCTTGCTCAAAGGGCAGTTGTTGACGCAAGACCATCGTCATTTGGTTTACCAAACCATTCAGTTTTTACAAACCCAGCCACAGCATCAAGATTTCTTAACGGTGTGGCGTGAGACCTCGCAACATACAGCTTTTACCGCTGCTGATTTTTCTTCTTCCCATATTTAGGTACACATGAAACATAGAGCCAAACCTCGTCCCACTCAACAGCCGAGTTATATCTTTCAGGTTGAGTCTCTTTCGCATGAAGGGCGTGGTATAGCACACTATGGTTCACATCCTGATCATCCTGTAGAAAAGCATGGCAAAAAAGTCTTTATTAGCTATGCTCTGCCTGGGGAAACCGTGAAAGCGCAGATTACCCACGCGGTAAAGCGTTTAGAGGAAGCCGATGCTGTTCAACTCATCAGTGAAGCCTCTGCTTTTCGTGTCGAGCCAAAGTGTCTGCATTTTAAAAGCTGTGGTGGCTGTAATATGCAGCACATTCATCCCGATGAGCAAATTCGTTTAAAGCAAAATGTACTGCAATCGCATTTGCAGCATTTTGCAGGTATTCAACCTGAAGAATGGTTGCCACCTTTGCGCTCTTTACGTGAAGACTACCGCCGTAAAGCACGCATTGGGGTGCGCTATATTCCCAATAAAGATAAGTTGGTGGTCGGTTTTCGCGAGCGCCAAACCAATAAACTGACTTCAATTGACCGCTGTTTGGTGTTGGATCAAGCGTTTGGTTCGATCACACGACTGAAGCAGTTACTCCAAAGTCTAACAGCCAAAGCCGCGATTGGTCATATAGAATTAGCGATGGGGGACAGTGATATTGCCCTTACGGTACGACATACTGAAAAATTAAACCCAGAGGATGTCAACCGATTAAAACAATTTGCGTTAGACAAAGGGTGGCAGTTGTATTTACAGGCTGAGGGCCCAGAAAGTTTAAAGCGTGTCGATGATGAACATGCAGCGATGCGTTTACATTATCGTTTAACTGATTTTGATGTGGAATTTGGTTTTAACCCTCAGGACTTTACTCAAGTCAACTCAACCATCAACCCACAAATGGTGAAATTGGCATGTGACTTGCTAGAATTACAACAAGGAGAGCGTGTGCTCGATTTGTTCTGTGGTTTAGGTAATTTCTCTTTGCCTTTGGCTCGATGTGTTGGTGCGATGGGAGAGGTGATTGCGGTTGAAGGTAGTGAGGAGATGGTTCAGCGTGGTGCGGAAAATGCAAAGTACAATGCATTGAGTCAGTTGAAGTTCTTTTCACAAGATTTAACAAAAGATTTTTCGCATCATTCTTGGGCAAATCAAGGATTTGATGCATTATTGATAGATCCTCCACGTGCAGGCGCAGAGGAAATAATGCATTATATGCCTAACTTTGGTGCAAAAAGAATCGTTTACGTGTCGTGTAATCCAGCGACACTCGCAAGGGATGCGGGGCTGTTGGTACAGCAGGGTTATCGGTTGGTTAAAGCTGGTGTGATGGACATGTTTACGCACACTGGTCATGTTGAGTCGATAGCATTGTTTGAAAAAGATAATGAGATAAACGATTAAAGAATATGAAGCGTAAAAATGTAGGAGATGGGTATGGTCACAGTACGTGAGCAACTACCTGGGCGACTTAATGAGTTGTCTCAGGAGGCGACTGTAGAGCATGCCGAACAAGCTCAACATGATTTGGCTGAATGGTTAGATCGTGTTCGAAGCATATTAGATGATGCGAAGCTTGAGCAACTCGAAGAAGTTGCCAATTTGACTTTACAAAAAGAGTTAGAAACCACAGTAAACCACCGTTCCAATATCTTTTATACAGGTATTGAGATGGCGGATATTCTGGCCCATTTGCATGTCGATGAAGATACTTTAGCTGCTGCGATGCTCTATCGTGGTGTACGTGAAGGGGTCATTCCTTTGGCGGAAGTGCAAGAGCACTTTGGTGAACAAGTACATGCCTTGGTCAAAGGCACTTTGTCCATGGGGAAGTTGTCTGACCTCATCGAGCAGAATAAACGCCTCGAAGATCATTTTAATAACAACCAGCGCGAGCACTTAAACGGCATTTATAAAATGTTGATTTCTGTGACCGAAGACGTCCGTGTTGTATTGATCAAACTGGCAGAGCGAACCTATGCACTGCGTGAATTGGCGACTTCTTCTAAAGAACGTCAAGAGCGTGTAGCACGCGAGATCTTAACCATTTACTCACCACTAGCACACCGTTTAGGGATTGCGCAGTTAAAGTGGGAACTTGAAGATCTGGCCTTTCGCTATTTAGCACCTGATCGTTATAAAGAAATTGCGACGCTACTGAATGAAAAGCGACTGGAGCGTGAGCAGTATATCCAGTTTGTTATAGATAAGTTGCGTGAAGCTTTGGCTGAACATGGTATAGAGGCTGAAATCAGTGGTCGGGTGAAACACATTTATTCGATTTATCGAAAAATGAAAAGTAAGAACCTGAGTTTCGATCAGCTCTATGACATACGTGCCGTCAGGGTTTTGGTGAAGACCGTCCCTGAGTGTTATCACTCTTTGGGGATCGTACATCAAATTTGGCGTCATATTCCGCATCAATTTGACGATTATATTACCAACCCGAAAGCCAATGGTTATCGTTCATTGCATACTGCTGTGATTGCGGAAAATAAATCACTTGAAGTACAAATTCGTACCAAAAATATGCATGAAGAAGCTGAGCTAGGGGTATGTTCACACTTTAATTATAAAGAAGGCGGCAAGAATACCGACCGCTCTTTTAACCACCGTTTACATTCATTGCGTGCTGTGCTTGAGCATTATCAAGAACGGAATGATGCCAATGTACATAAGTCAGATGATGATTCTGAAAATTTTGAACAAATTCAGGATTTTGAAGATTTTGAGAAGATTTACGTCTTTAGTCGTGATGGCGATATCAAAGAACTTCCACGTGGTTCGACCGTGCTTGACTTTGCTTATCATGTACACACCCAAGTTGGTAACAAATGCTATGCCGCACGGGTGAATCAGCGCTATGTTCCGCTGACTTATACCTTAAAAACGGGCGAGCAAGTTGAGATTTTAACCAAGAAAGACCGTGAGCCAAACCGCGATTGGTTGGTGAACTCTTTAGGTTATATCAAGACGGCACGTGCGCGTGACAAGTTGCGTCATTGGTTCCGCCAACAAGATCGTAGTAAAAACTTGGAAGTAGGCCGTGAGCTACTCAATAAAGAGCTTTCACGTTTAGCGATTCATCCGAAAAGTATTGATTTAAATGATTACTGCAATCATTTCAATGTCAAAGCGGGTGAAGACATCCTGATTGCACTGGTGAATGGTGACATTAGTCTACATGCGCTGATTAATCAGGTGAATCGTCATATGCATTTGGATCAGGATGAACCTGAGCTGGTGCTGAAGCCGACCTTGAACCCACGTGCTAGCCATACTTTGTCAGCACATGGCATTCTGATTGATGGTTTGGATAACGTTGAGCTGCATGTAGCTCAATGCTGTCAGCCTGTGCATGGCGAGTCGATTGCAGGTTATATCACCTTGAATCGTGGGGTGAGCATTCATAAAATTGCATGTCCAGATTACTTGCGCATGATTCAAAATGAACCTGAACGTGCAGTAGAAGCCGATTGGGAAATGCAGCCAACACGTGGTCAGAGTGTGCAAATTGTGGTGGAAGCTTATGATCGCCGTGGTTTGCTCAAAGATTTGACCCAAGTGATTTTTTCTGACCAAATCAATATTCGTCAGGTTAATACGATTTCTGAAGCAGATGGTATTGCCAATATGAAATTGTTGATTGAGGTCAAAGGCTTATCGCAACTATCGAAACTGTTGGCGCGGTTAGAGCAACAACCGGGCATCATTAGTGCGCGTCGTTTGGTGCAAGGTAACTAAGCGAATTGAAAAGAAAGAGCCTGCAATTGCAGGCTCTTTTTTTATTTAGAAAGATATAAGTTGGTCAGGCGATTCAGACATTGGGGACTGATTTTACTCAGTTGAAATAAAAGCTTGGCTTTAGCGCCCACGGCTTGATGGGTTGGAGTTAAAGCCGTATCTTTTTCAACAGCGCGTTGAAAAACGTGTTGTGCTACATCTTCCGCAGTTAAGTGTACTCCCATGTTTTGAATACTCTTCGCTTGCATATCCTGCACCATAGCAGTTTGTACAAATAGTGGCATGACATCGAGCACGCGAATGCCATATTTTTGCCATTCGGTATCTAAGCCTTCGGTGATACCGCGTACTGCAAACTTACTGGCAGAGTACGAGACCAAATCAGCTTGACCATAGATGGCTGAAGCCGATGAAAGGTTGATGACACGAGCAAAATTTGCTTGTTTGAGATAGGGCAATGCAGCGTGGCAGCCATTCAGTACGCCATTGACATTAATCGACATGGTTTTGTGATGTGCGCCGATCTCTGTTTGTTCAAAAGGCCCTGAGAATAGAATTCCTGCATTATTGACCAAGACATTGAGCTCGCCTGCCCATGTGACAAACTCGGCTAAAGCAGTTTGCCAGTCTTGATAGTTGGAAACATCGAGCTGTCCTGCTTTGGCATTTGGGCCGAGGCTAGCTGCCAGCTGTTCGGCTTGAGCGCTATTGATGTCATAAATCCCTACTTTGTAATGATGTGTATAAAATAAGCGGGCGATGGCTGCACCAATCCCTTGAGCTGCACCACTAATCAAAATACTGCGCATTGAAACTGCTCCTTGTTGCTCTTTTTCTTAATGTTATTGTTGTGATTGGATTGAGCATAACAAATGTATGCCGTCATAATGTAATTATTATCAATATGATTTTTGAAGAGAGATAAACATGGAACAATTGCTGAACGTGATGCGTGAGTTACGTGAAAAATGTCCATGGGATCAACAGCAAACCCCAGAAAGTTTAACCCGCTATGCCATTGAAGAAGCTTATGAAGTTGAAGATGCCGTGCGTTCAGGTGAGGCTGATGAGGTGCGTGATGAGTTGGGGGATTTACTGCTACAGGTGGTGTTCCAGTCGCAGATGTATGCTGAGCAAGGGGCTTTTAATTTTCAAGATGTGGTGCATGCCATCACCGAAAAGTTGATTCGTCGTCATCCACATGTTTTTCAAGCACAGCAGTTTTCGGTGTTGTCTGCTGAAGAGGTGGGCGAACTTTGGAAGCAAATTAAACAACAGGAAAAGCAAGGTCAGGCACAGTCTAGACTTGCCAGTATCAAACACGGGCCTGCCTTACAGCAGGCGGAACAGATTCAAAAAAATGTAGCACAGATCGGTTTTGACTTTCCTGATGTGGCAGGTGCTTATGCCAAGCTTGAAGAAGAATTAGCTGAATTGAAACATGCGGTTCAGCAGCAAAATTCCGATGAAATAGCAGATGAATTTGGCGATTGTTTATTTTCAATGATCAATGTTGGACGTAAACTGGGCGTCTCAAGCGAAATATCGCTTTTGAGTACGATTCATAAATTTCGGACTCGTTTTGCTTTCATTGAAGATCAAGCTTTGCAACAAAACAAAAATATTGAGCAAATGTCTTTAGCTGAAATGGATCATCTGTGGGAGCAAGCCAAATTACAATTGAAATAATAAAAATGGTGGTTTGAATTGATAAAAATAAAAGTAAGTTTGTTGATCATTGCTTTGTTATTACTGAGTTTATTGTCTTGGGTGCCGACCAGTTATGCACAGTCTTTTGATCAGAACTACCTGAGCTGGAAAGCTGAACAGCAAGCGTGGGATGATCGTATTCAAGTGCCCAAGAGCATGAAACGTGCTGTGTCTCCAGTTCAGCCTCAGTCTGTAACTGATGCGGATAAAATTAGTTTAAACCAAGCCAGTGTTGAACAGTTACAACAGCTTCAGGGTGTAGGTCTAAAGAAAGCCCAAGCAATTGTGGCCTATCGACAAAAACAGGGTGCATTCAAATCCATAGATGAATTACAGCAGGTGACAGGGATTGGGCCTGCCATTTTTCTGAAAAATAAAGCACGTTTGAGTTTATAGTCAAATGGAAAACTTTTCTTCATGAATTGCTCAGAATTCTGTTTTGCTTTCGAGAATCAAATTGCCCTTTGATTGTGTTAGAGATATCATTAGCGTCATCTTAGAATTTTACGTTTAGGCGTAGGAGACAGCGGCTTTTGCAAACTTTGCGCGCGTCAAAATGTGGTTTATCAACCGCTCAATTACCTTCTTACATTTTAGATGTGATCGATGCATTAACTAAGGCTGGCTATGAGGCTTATATCGTCGGAGGCGGTGTCCGCGACATGATGCTCGGCCTAAATCCTAAAGATTTTGATGCAGTGACCAATGCAACACCGTCACAGGTAAAAGAAGTTTTCGGACGACGTTGCCGTATTATCGGGCGCCGTTTTGAGCTGGCTCATGTCTATTCAGGTCGTGAGTTGGTTGAAGTTGCAACTTTCCGTGCACCGCCGAAGAAAGAAGTCACCTCAGCGCAAGGCATGATTTTGCGTGATAACAATTGGGGAACGATTGAGCAAGACTTTGCGCGTCGTGATTTTTCAATTAATGCAATGTACTATCAGCCACGCAAGGGCATTGTATTGGATTTTTGTCATGCCGTAGACGATATTAAAGATAAAACATTACGTCTATTGGGTGATGCGCAAACGCGTTTTGAAGAAGATCCTGTGCGCATGTTGCGTACTTTACGTTTTGCTGCAAAATTAGGTTTTTCAATTGATCAGAAAATTTTAGATGTTTTCAGTCTTGAAATGACACAACTGCTTCGCGATGTTTCTCCGCACCGCCTGTATGATGAATCTCAGAAGCTGTTTACAATGGGTCATCTGAATCGTGTATTGCCAATGCTGATTGACTTCGGAATTTGGAAACAACTATTTGCGGACATTCAGCCGAATATCAGCCCATTTATTGAGCGTGCGGCTAAAAATACGGATCAGCGTATTCAAGTCGGCAAAACCATTAACCCTGCCTTTTTCTATGCGGTGTTGCTCTGGAAACCGTTCCTAGAGCGTTGTGAGTTTTATAGCAGTAAAGGTGTGGTTGCTGCTGAAGCTCGTGCACAAGCGGGACTTGATGTATTAAAACGCCAAGCCACTCGGACGATTATTCCGCGCTTTGCTGAAACGTTTATTCGTGAAGTGTGGGAAATGCAAACGCGTTTACTTAACCCGAAAGCACAGCAAATTCAAGCATTATCAACCCATGCACGTTTCCGTGCAGGCTTTGACTTTTTATTGCTGCGTGAAAAATCGGGCGATGATAGTACGCAAGGTATGGGTCAATGGTGGGATGCATATCAATTAATGAGCACCGATGAAAAAGAGCGTGCCATTAGTCAATATAATCGCCAACGTGCAAAAACACGTCGCAGTGGCAAAGCAAGTGCTGAAGAAGCTGCTGTTGCTAAAACAGTAAGCCATGAAATAGAGCCTCTGGTAAAAGAACAAGAACCACGCAGTCGTCGCACGCGTAAGACCAAACAGCAGTCTGAAGTTCGATCTCAAGTGGGCGCGGTGACTACAACTGGCTCTGCGGAAATAGGTTTAGATCATCCAATTTTAAAACGCAAGCGTGTGAAGCGTGACTTGAGCAGTGTGATTTTTGGACCGACACAATGAGCATCGTCACGTACATTGGTCTAGGTAGCAACTTAGGCGACTCTAAAGTAATTTTGACTGAAGCGGTGCACAAGTTGGCCAGTCTTGGCGATGTGAAGACATCTAAGCTGTATCAAAGCCCACCGATGGGACCGCAAGACCAACCCAATTATTTAAATGCCGTGGTGCAACTCAGCACAGATTTGGCACCGTTGGCGTTGCTGGATGAACTACAACGTTTTGAACAAGAGTCGGGACGTGTACGTTTACGCCATTGGGGTGAACGCACTTTAGATTTAGATTTACTGCTTTATGCCGAAGAAAAAATTCAGCATGAACGTTTAACTGTGCCACATGTAGGGGTAATGGAGCGTGATTTTGTGCTTATCCCACTGTTGGATTTAGATCCTGATTTACACATTGATGGTATTGCGTTGAAGCAGTTGCCTGTTGTACAACAAGCGACATTAAGTGTGCTTGATGCAGGTAATTGGGCCGCGATTGAATTGAGCAATGCTCAAAATGTTGAAAAGGAATAGTTTGATGATTAGTTTAAATGACTTAAGAAAATTTAAAGCAGAAGGTCGCAAATTTTCCTGCCTAACTTGCTATGATGCAAGTATGGCAAAAGCAATGCAACTAGCTGAAATTGATACTATTTTAATTGGAGATTCTCTAGGGATGGCCATTCAAGGTCGTGATTCCACTTTGCCTGTTACGGTTGAGGATATGGCTTACCATACAGCAGCAGTATGTCGTGGTAATCAACATGCTTTCATTTTGACAGACTTGCCCTTTATGAGCTATGCCACTTTAAATGATGCTCTGCAAAGCTCAAAAGTTGTGATGCAGGCAGGTGCGCAAATGGTCAAAGTCGAAGGCGGTGCATGGCTTGCTGAAACAGTTCAGGTTTTGACACGAAATGGTATTCCTGTATGTGTACACTTGGGCTTAACCCCACAGTCTGTTCATGTGCTAGGCGGTTATAAATTACAAGCGCGCACACGTGAAGCCGCAGACCAGTTGATTGCCGACTGTCAGGCGGTTGTGGATGCGGGTGCTGCAATGTTGTTATTGGAATGTGTGCCTGCACAGCTCGGTAAAGAAATTAGTGAGTTGTTCCCGCATGTACCCGTTATTGGCATTGGCGCAGGTGTGGATACCGATGGTCAAGTCTTGGTGGTACAAGACATGCTTGGACTGACTTTTGGTCGTGTTGCAAAATTTGTACGTAACTTTATGAAAGAACAAGCAGGGGAAACTGCGATTTTGGATGCATTCAAGGCATACCATACAGCAGTACTAGATCGTTCATTCCCAGCTAAAGAACAAACATTTCAAGTCGAGCTGTAAAACATGAAAACTGAAACCACGATCCAAGGCCTCTCAGCATCATTGAACCCTGCGCGAACGGCTCGAAAGAGTATTGGTTTCGTACCGACCATGGGGAACTTGCACCAAGGGCATTTAAACCTTGTACGTGAAGCCAAAAAGCTTTGTGATGTGGTTGTGGTCAGTATTTTTGTGAACCCGATTCAATTTGGTCCAAATGAAGATTTTGATAGCTATCCACGTACCTTAGAGCAAGATCAGCGTTTGTTGGCTGATGTAGGGTGTGACATCGTTTTTGCACCATCGGTTGAACAAATGTATGGTAAAAATCCACGTTTGACCAACATTACTGTATCTGATATCACCAATGATTTATGTGGTTTACAACGCCCAGGACATTTTGATGGGGTGGCGGTGGTGGTGACAAAACTGTTCAATATTGTGCAACCAAATTTTGCCTTCTTTGGTGAAAAAGACTACCAACAGCTGGCGGTGATTCGTCAGTTTGTCCGTGATCTAAATATGCCACTTGAAGTGATTGGCGTTCCGATTGCACGAGCAGAAGATGGCTTGGCTTTGAGTTCACGTAATGGATACTTAAGTGAAGAAAATCGCCAAAAAGCACCAAGCATTTATCAAAGCTTAAAAGCAGCGGAGCAATCACTACAAACGGGTATCGCTTTAGCTGATGTGTTAACAAATATAAAGGCGACATTGACACAAGCGGGTTTTGTTGTGGATTATGTGGAAGCACGTACCCCAGCTTTACAAAAAGTAGATGCGTTTGATCAAGATGTAGTGTTGTTTGTTGCGGCAAAGCTTGATGTAACACGTTTAATTGATAACTTGAAAGTGAAACACATTTAGTTCGGGTTTGATGACAAAGGATTAAGATGAAGCGCATTTTAATTGTTACAGGACAGTCTGGTTCAGGTAAATCCTCTGCATTACAAGTATTGGAAGATCTAGGTTATTACTGTATTGATAATTTGCCTTTGGCTTTACTTCCTGAAATCGTGGCGAAACTGGATCGAGAAAATAATCTTGAACAATTAGCCTTGGGTGTGGATGTCCGCAGTACCCGTGCAGATTTGCAAGAATTTGACTTGGTGTTTGAACAATTGCAAAGACATGGTACGGTCGATATTATTTATTTGACCACCCGTGACCAAGAGTTGATTGCACGTTTTAGTGCTTCACGTCGTCCACATCCATTAGCAACGCGCTTTCAAAGCCTGAATCAGTGTATTCAGGAAGAGAAAACACTTTTATTGCCGATTAACTTGCGCTCTACCGTGCATATTGATACCACCGATAAAAGTGTGCACGATTTAAAGCACACCTTACTCTCAAAGTTAGGACAGTCAGATAATCTGATCCTGATTTTACAGTCTTTTGGCTTTAAACATGGTATTCCACTGGATGCAGATTATGTTTTTGATGTACGCCATTTACCCAATCCACACTGGGATTTGGAACTGCGTAAGCACTCTGGGCTAGACGCATCCGTGCAACAGTTTTTGGAGCAAAGTGGGCAAACGCATGAAATGTTCCAAGATATTTATAAGTTTTTAGATAAATGGTTACCTGCTTTTGCTGAGGGGCATCGTCATTATATGACTGTGTCTATTGGTTGTACGGGCGGGCAGCATCGTTCTGTATATATTGTGGATAGACTAAAAAAAGCTCTTGAGGCAAAATGGTCTGTTCAGGTCCTCCATCGAGAAATGAAGCACTGGTCATGATTGACACAACTGTTGACGTAATTAATAAACTAGGGTTACATGCGCGTGCATCTGGCAAGCTCATTGAAGTGACCACAAAATTCCGTTCTTCTATCCAAATTGGGAAAGCAGACAAATTGGTGGATGCCAAAAATATTATGTCCCTTCTGATGCTAGGCGCAGGGAAGGGCACCACTTTACGCTTACTGCTTGATGGTGCAGATGAAGAACAAGCTTTATCTGAAATTCAGGCACTTTTTGCAGCAAAATTTTACGAGGCAGATTAATCGTGGCACGTCGACCGCATAGTTTTACTGAAGAAGACTTTGAATCTTTAGAAGGACGTGCAAGTAAAACCGAACAGAAAAAAGCCGTACAACGTATGGCGTCTTTGGGTGCGCAACTGGCAGAGTTGAACACTAAACAAATTCAAAACTTACCTGTTGAAGAGCGTTTGATTGAAGCACTTTTGGATGTGAAACTGATTACATCAAATGAAGCACGTCGTCGCCAATTTTTACGCATTGGCAAGTTGCTGCGTAATGAAGACGAAACAGTGATTTTGTCTTATTTGACACCGCAACAAGGCGCGAAAAAAACCGCTCAATTGCTACGTTGGGTTGATCGTATGATCAAAGATGGTGACCCTGTGATTAATGAGTTTTCCAAAACCTATAATGCAGCTGAGCGTCATACCATTCGCCAACATGTTTTGCGTATTCACCGTGATATGAAACAACAGGCGGATGAAGAACAACTTAAAGCTTCACGTTTAAAGTTGTTTAATTACATTCAGCAAGTGGCTTTAATTTCAGATAATTAAGTCATTTAGATGTAAAAAGGCGACCTTTGAGGTCGCTTTTTTATGTGAGGACTTTTGCTTGTGCAGACTGCTGAATGTTTAGCTAAACTCACCCATTGCACGCTCTTTCGCCCAATCGCGCAAGACAAATTTTTGTAACTTGCCTGTCGAGGTTTTTGGAATTTCAGTAATTACCACATCTTTCGGGACTTTAAAACGTGCCAGATGTTGCTTACAAAACTCAATGATTTCCTCAGGTGTGGTTTCCTTACCTGCTTTGAGTTCAATAAATGCACAGGGTACTTCTTGCCAACGTGGATCGGGTTTCGCGACCACTGCAGCCGTTAAAATAGCAGGGTGTTGATACAGAATTTCTTCCACTTCGAGTGATGAAATATTCTCGCCTCCAGAAATGATGACATCTTTAGAGCGATCAGTAATTTTGGCATAACCATCAGGTTGGCAAACGGCAAGATCGCCTGTATGGAACCAACCACCAGCAAAGGCTTCTGCCGTGGCTTCTGGGTTTTTGAGATAGCCTTTCATCACAATGTTACCCCGGAACATAATTTCACCCATAGTTTGACCGTCATGCGGTACAGGTTGCATCGTGTCTGGATCCAGCACTTTCATACCATCTTGCAGTGGGTAAGGTACACCTTGGCGTGAGTGCAGCTGCGCTTGTTCCTGAATAGATAAGTCTGACCAACCCGCTTGAGAGGCACACAACGCAGAAGGCCCATAGGTTTCAGTCAGTCCATAGACATGGGTGACATTGATACCAATATGGCGCATGCCTTCAATGATTGCAGCAGGAGGCGCAGCACCTGCCACCATTACTTCAACGCGGTGTTCAAAGTGAACCCGTTGCTCTTCAGGGGTATTGATCAGCATGGATAACACAATTGGCGCACCACAGAAATAATCGACTTTATGCTCAGCGATCAATTTGAAAATGAGTTCAGGATCAATTTTACGCAGGCAGATATTGGTGCCCCCATTGGCTGCCATGGTCCATGCAAAGCACCAGCCGTTACAGTGGAATAAAGGTAAGGTCCACAAGTAGGTCGCACGTGGTGTCATGCCGCAAGCAATGATGTTACTGGCCGCATTGATATAAGCGCCACGGTGGTGATAAACCACGCCTTTGGGGTTGCCTGTGGTGCCAGAGGTGTAGTTAAGGCTGATGGCATCCCATTCATCTTGAGGTAAATGCCATTCAAAGTTCTCATCGCCTTCGGTTAACCAGTCTTCATACTCGATTTGCCCAATCGGGGCTGCAAAACAGTTTTCGTACTCAGCATCATCTACATCAATCACGAAAATATCGCGTCCGACCAAAGCCAAGGCTTCTTGTGCAACCGATGCAAACTCTGGATCCACCAATAAGACTTTGGTTTCTGCATGATCAAGCATAAATGCGATGGTTTTGGCATCTAAGCGCGTGTTCAATGTGTTGAGCACAGCACCTGCCATTGGGACTGCAAAATGTGCTTCGATCATTGCAGGGACATTGGGCAGCAAAACAGAGACAGTATCGTTTTTTGTGATTCCCAATTTTTGTAACTGTGAGGCAAATTGGCGGCAGCGAAGGTAAGTTTCACGCCATGAAATATGGCGGTGCCCATGAATGATGGCATCTTGATGAGGGTAAATATAAGCAGCTCGTTCTAAATAACGTAATGGTGACAAAGCCACAAAGTTTGCGGGGGTTCTTGGTAACTCATCATAAGCACTCACCATGTTGATCACTCCTGAATTTGGTATTATTTTTTCCATTGCTTAAAAGATATGCATTTTCAAGCCATCTTGCATTTATGCTTTAGTCGAGTTGTTCTTTTTAGATGAATTTATTGAACTTTTTTGTTTAGTTTATCTAAACTGAATGTATTAATTTTACGGAATTGATCCATTTGTAGTTCGATTTTAGCTTGCTTTTTGATCGGTTTGTGTCTCCTTGTGTTACGGTAATTTTTAATAAAAATAGATGCAATCGTTATTCTGAGCCTTGTGGTGATATGCAGGTTCAACAGCAAATCCCTTATTTGAGGGATGTGATGGACTGGCAAATGAATTCAAAATGCGCCGAAAAGCGAATTTTCTAGGCGAAAAGGTTTAATCCTGTGGATAACACGTGTAAAATTCGACTGATTTTATTTATCCACCGTTTTTATCTTTTGAGGTTTTACCTCGATCATAATCTCGCGGTGACATGCTCCATGGTACGGGGCATCACTCCTTAAGGATTTTTTATGCCAATTATCACTTTGCCAAATGGCGATCAAAAACAATTTGATCAAGCCGTATCTGTGATGGACGTTGCACTGAGCATCGGTCCAGGTCTTGCTAAAAATACAGTTGCAGGAAAAGTCGATGGTCGTTTAGTCGATGCATCTGATCTGATTACCACGGATGCAAGCCTTCAAATTATTACGCCTAAAGACGAAGAAGGGGTCGAAATTATTCGTCACTCTTGCGCTCACTTGGTGGGGCATGCGGTTAAGCAATTGTTCCCTGAAGCGAAAATGGTGATTGGTCCTGTCATTGAAGAAGGTTTCTACTATGACATTTGGATGCCACGTCCATTTACTTTAGATGATATGGCGGCCATCGAAGAGCGTATGAAAAAGCTCATCGACCAAGATTATGATGTCATCAAAAAAATGACCCCACGTGACGAAGTGATTGCAGAATTCACTGCACGTGGTGAAGAGTATAAATTACGCTTGATCGCGGACATGCCTGAAGAAACACAAATGGGCTTGTACTACCATCAAGATTATTTGGATATGTGCCGCGGTCCGCACGTACCAAATACTAAATTCTTAAAATCGTTCAAGCTGACTAAAATTTCAGGCGCTTACTGGCGTGGTGATGCGAAGAATGAACAACTTCAACGTATTTATGGTACAGCGTGGGCAGACAAGAAACAGCTTGCGGCTTAT
The DNA here is from genome assembly GCF_008980265.1 of Acinetobacter sp. TUM15064. Taxonomy (NCBI): domain Bacteria; kingdom Pseudomonadati; phylum Pseudomonadota; class Gammaproteobacteria; order Moraxellales; family Moraxellaceae; genus Acinetobacter; species Acinetobacter sp. TUM15064. The sequence continues at coordinate 41,855 of NZ_BKFU01000012.1, forward strand.
ATCAAACGTATTGAAGAAGCTGAAAAGCGTGATCACCGTAAAATCGGTAAAGCTTTAGACCTGTTCCATATGCAAGAAGAAGCACCGGGTATGGTGTTCTGGCATCCAAATGGTTGGACGATTTACCAAGTACTTGAACAATACATGCGTAAAGTGCAGCAAGACAATGGTTATCTTGAGATTAAAACACCACAAATCGTAGACTTTACGCTGTGGGAAAAATCAGGCCATGCTGCAAACTATGCAGACAACATGTTTACGACGCATTCTGAAAGTCGTAACTATGCAGTGAAGCCAATGAACTGCCCATGTCACGTGCAAGTGTTCAACCAAGGTTTGAAATCTTACCGTGATTTACCAATTCGCTTAGCTGAATTTGGTTCATGTCACCGTAACGAACCATCGGGTTCATTGCACGGGATTATGCGTGTTCGTGGCTTTACTCAAGACGATGCACACATTTTCTGTACCAAAGAACAAATTGGGCCTGAAGTGGCAGACTTTATTAAACTGACTTTAGATGTTTATAAAGATTTTGGTTTTGAAGAAGTGCAGATGAAGTTATCTACTCGTCCGGAAAAACGTGTCGGGGATGATGCACTTTGGGATATGGCTGAAAAATCTTTAGCAGATGCTTTAGATGCTGCTGGTTTGGAGTGGGAACTTCAACCGGGTGAAGGCGCATTCTATGGTCCGAAAATTGAATTCTCACTGAAAGACTGCTTAGGCCGTGTATGGCAATGTGGTACAATCCAATGTGACTTCAATCTGCCAGAACGTTTAGATGCGTCATATGTCACTGAAGACAATGATCGTGATCAGCCTGTGATGTTGCACCGTGCAATTCTTGGCAGTTTTGAACGTTTTATTGGTATACTAATCGAACACTATGCGGGCTTTATGCCACCTTGGTTGACACCAATCCAAGCATGTGTGATGAACATTACCGATTCACAAGCGGAAGCATGTGAGTCAGTCGTCGCTAAACTTAAAGAAAACGGTCTCCGTGCGATTTCAGACTTGAGAAATGAGAAAATCGGCTTTAAGATTCGTGAACGTACATTAGAGCGTATTCCTTACTTACTGGTACTTGGGGACCGTGAGGTAGAGGAAGGTACAGTAAATGTCCGTACCCGCTCTGGGAAAAATTTGGGTACTATGTCAATCGACGCTTTCGTTGACTTAGTAAAAGCAGCCGTTGCCGAACGCGGCCGGTACATTGTGGAGTAACAGCGATTAAACAGCCTGACCGTAATCAACAGGGCGGTAACAAATCAAACCGTCCTGCGTTGAATGATGAAATTCGTGCGAAAGAAGTCCGTCTTGTAGACGAAAATGGTGAGCAAAAAGGTATTGTTAGCTTGGCAGAAGCATTACGCGCTGCTGAAAGTGTTGAGCTTGATCTTGTTGAGATCGTAGCCAACGCTGAACCGCCTGTTTGTAAAATCATGGATTTCAACAAGCATTTGTTTGATCTAAAGCAAAAGCAGAAAGAAGCGAAGAAAAAACAGCATCAAGTACAGGTGAAAGAAATCAAACTCCGCCCGGGTACTGATGTTGGTGATTACAACGTAAAACTACGTGCAATCACTAAGTTCCTTGAAGAAGGCAACAAAGTAAAAATTACCCTTCGTTTCCGTGGTCGTGAAATGGCACACCAACAACTTGGTTTGGCTCAATTACAAAAAGTTGAAGCAGATGTGGTTGAAGTGGGTGTTGTAGAACAAGCACCGAAAATGGAAGGTCGTCAAATGGGTATGTTGCTTGGTCCTAAAAAGAAAAAGTAATAATCTATTGATTAAAAAAAGCACTGCCTATGCAGTGCTTTTTTATTACCTAACGATGAACCATTTTTAATAAACTGCATCTAATCTAGCTATAAAGTAACCTGAAAAGCACATAAGCCATCTATTTCAAGTGCAATTTCAACATTACCAAAGCCACTATTCTTTAGGCTCTCAATGTGTTCATGTTTATTCATATATAATTCTCGATTACCCATCTGTCCATCGGGTTCAGCAAGATGGTCAGTGATGAAATATGTACCATTAGGCTGAATTACATGTTGCGCAATGCTTTTATGAAAATCGTTGGTATATGCTTTATGGCGAAGTTCATGTAAAGCCTGATGAATGACAACATAATCAAAGCGTTGATTAAGAAGGGCGGTATACCAGTCCTGCTGTTTAAAATCAGCGATGATGAAATCTACAGACGTATAAGCAATAGTAGCTAAACGTTGTTTGGCTAAGCTATGCATGGCTACTGAAAAATCGACGGCGGTATAATTGATATTGGGGCGTCTATCTAGAAGTTCATATGCCAAGAAACCTGGCCCTGAACCTAGTTCTAAAATACGAACATCAGGCTTTGGGTGGCTTAGAATTTGTGAAATATAGTGTTTGAAGAACTCTAACCGGTAAGGACGTTTAATATTCGCTTCTTTTGCCCATTGAGTCGCTTCAAGCGGGTCTTTTAAATTGATCGGGCTTGGAATATCAATGATTTTATTCATTTTGTTGGGTGGTTTTTATTCAAATATGTGCTAAATAATATATAAAATTACATAAAAATAATCACGTTTAATTATGATATCGTGTATCTAAAATAAGCGAATAAACTTAGGAAATAAGAATGATTGATTTGTACTATTGGGGAACACCCAACGGACATAAAATTAGCATCGCATTAGAAGAAATGGGTTTGGAGTATCAAGTCTTTCCCATTAATATTTTAGAAAATGACCAATTTCAACCTGATTTTCTTCGTATTTCACCTAACAATAAAATTCCTGCGATTGTGGATCAAGATGGCCCCAAAGGTGAAGCTATTTCGGTGTTTGAGTCAGGAGCAATTCTGCAGTATTTAGGGCGTAAAACAGGGCAGTTTTATCCACGGGATGAGCAGTTCCGTGTTGAAGTTGAGCAGTGGTTAATGTGGCAAATGGGTGGTTTTGGCCCTATGCTTGGACAGAACCATCATTTTAGTAAATTTGCTCCTGAACGTATTGCCTATGCAACTGAACGCTATGTTAATGAAACCAAACGTCTATATGTTGTATTAGACAAGCAACTTTTTGGGCAAGATTATGTGGCAGGAGAGTATTCGATAGCGGATATGGCAATTTTCCCATGGATTTTGCGTTATGAATGGCAACAAATTGATTTAAATGATTATCCTAATGTCAAAGCTTATATGGAGCGTATTCAAGCACGCCCTGCAGTACAACGAGCACTGGCGATTCGAGTTAATTAGGTACAAAAGTAATGACTTGAATTGTGTTAAGCTTAGTGCCTTCAAGGTATAAGCCATTCTTTAAAGCCACCGATGGGTGGCTTTTTTGTTGAAAGTTGTTTGGACATCAGCGTAATGAAAAAAGAGTTTTTCCTCAATTTAACCCGCATTATTGAAGCGAATCCTAAAATCTATCTCAGTATTATTGTGGGGATTGCGGGATGTTTGATGCTTTTTGTAGCTGAAGCGGTACACATTCAAAAAATCATTGAACTGCTGAATACCAAAGATCAGGTGGTACTCCGCGCTGCTATTGAACCGATTGCCGATAAGTATTCATGGTCACGTTGGTCTTTGTTGATTCTGGCATTGATCTGGTCAGGTTTTGCTTATAGCTCAACCAAGAAAAAACTGGGTTTAAAATCATAAAATGATGTGGACCTTAGGACTGCTTTTCCTTTCTGCTTTTGGAGCTGCGACACTGCTACCGTTACAGTCAGAGGCAGTCTTGGTGGGATTGTTGGCTCAGACGCAGTATCCAGTGTGGTTACTAGTGGCTGTCGCCAGTTTAGGCAATGTTCTAGGTAGTTGTGTCAATTGGTGGCTGGGTCTTAAAGTTGAGCAATACAAAAATAAAAAATGGTTTCCAGTCTCAGAGCAAAAGATGTTGCAGGCACAGGGCATTTATCAAAAATATGGTTTTTGGTCTTTATTGCTCAGTTGGGTGCCCATCATTGGTGATCCGATTACTCTGATTGCAGGATTGCTCAAAGAAAACTTTGTTCGTTTCTTATTGATGGTGAGCATTGCGAAAATAGGGCGTTATCTTTTTGTGTATTGGATGTTTAGTCAATTCTAATCGGTCTTCAAATGCTGTTATTGACCAACAGATTTTTAATGGTTTTTAGCTTTGTAAGAAGTCAGGACACGAGCTATCGAAAACTCGTGTCATCTTAAATTTTAACGACAAGACTCAAGGTCAAATTCAATCGCATCTTTAAATTTAGATTTTTTATAGAGCCACAGTGTACTTGCTGTGCGTTTAACACTGACTTTGCTATTGGCAACAGCGTGTAAAACCTGCTGATCAAGCTCATAAATGCCAGAGCCTTTAGTAATCTTGGGCTTTTTCACGTTGCCTTGTTTATCTGTTTTGAAGCTAAATTTAACTTGACGGTCATGACCATTTAACTGTGTTGAATCTAATCCAAGCGTAGGTTGAGTTTGATATTGAAAAGGCACTTTTTGTTGCTGTTGTTGCGCAAGCCAGTTCTTAGAGTCAAAGGTGTAGTTACATGCTTCGGCGTTATCTGGCGTTAAGTTTAAATTAAAAACTTGATAACCAATGACGGCAGAAGCAGTATCATCTTCAACAAAAGGTTTTACTTTGGCTTGAAGCACAGCATTCACCAACTTTTCATCCAAAGCTTTGAGCCCAGTACTTTCCTGTACGGTGGCTTTGGTCACATCGCCTGTTTCATCTGCATAGATACGAATAATCGCTGCACGGTTTTGCTGATTTAAATCGCTATTTTTATATTGGGGTTTGGGAAAATCGACCCATTGAATACGCGTGGTCAAATGTGCTGATTGAGCTGAACTTTTTTGAATGGTGAGTTCTAATGGTGGCTGAGCTGCATGGCTTAAATGAACGGGCAATGTTGATAATGCAAGCAATAAGAGTGGTTTCATATGATCAATTTCTTTTATAACGCATCCAGTGCGTATGACTTAAATAATGGTTGCGAGTATTTCCTGAATTGAAAAGACTCGCAAGTTATATTGTTAAATTAAAAACTATTTCTGCTCGGCTTGAGTAATGTCGACGCCAAATAAGTCTTTGGTTTTAGCCCAACTCAGTGCGACCACCAATAAGGTCATGCTGCCGCCAAAAACTGTTGCAATCACAGGACCTAAATATTTAGCTGCAAGACCTGACTCAAATGCCCCTAATTCATTACTACTCGATACAAACATACCGTTTACTGCCGCAACACGACCTCGCATATTCTCAGGAGGATAGATTTGTAAAATGGTCTGACGGATTACCACTGAAATACTGTCGCAAGCCCCTGTCATAGCCAGAGCAAACAAAGACAGCCATAAGGAGTTTGAGTACGCAAACAAAAGTGTAAATAGCCCAAAACCTGCAACAGCAAGTAGCATATTGCGCCAAGCATGTCGGGTGGGTGGAAAACGAGTCAGCGCAATCATGGTGATAAGCGCACCAATTGACGGTGCTGCACGTAAATAGCCTAATCCTTCTGGACCAATTTTTAAAATATCTTCAGCAAAGATTGGGAGTAAAGCAATCACACCACCGAACAGTACAGAGACTAAGTCGAGTGAGATGGCCCAGAGGACGATTTTAGTTTTAGCAATAAAGCGAAAGCCTTCACCTAGGCTTTGCAGCACATGTTCTGTTTCAATTTTAGGAAACGTGCGTTTACTTAAAAGATTGACGAGTAAAAAGCACAGACCAAGTATCACTGCTACACTGATTAAACTAGTTTCACGACCTAAAAAAGCCAACATCAACCCACCCAGCATCGGGCCAATAATCACCCCACTTTGCCAACCAATGGTGGTCCATGTGGCGCCGTTGGCATAAATGTCTCGTGGAATTAAAAAGGGTTTGAGAGACGTTGCGGATGGATTATAGAAACCTCGAATCGTTCCTAGACCAAAGATCACTGCATATACACCCCATGACAGGGTGGAGAGCTCGATGTGCTTTAAGCCATAAGCATGAAATAATCCCCATAGCACCAAGGGCAGTGGAATGGCAAAGAATAAGCAGATTTTCATGATACTTTGTTTATTAAAACGATCCGCAAAATAACCACCCCATAAGGAAAGTGCAATAAAGGGGATTGCTTCTGCTAAACCAATTAAACCTAGAGTCAGTGGATCTTTAGTGAGGGTGTACAAGGAGTACGCCACAATAATTTCCTGAATTAAAATGGCAAGCGTCAGGCAAAATTGATTCAGTGTAACAATCGAGAAGTCTCGGTAGCGGAGCGCAGCAAACGCATCCTGTTTGACGTTCATAAGGATACAATATTAGATGGATGAGGCATTATACGGCTTGGATGTGCGTGTGTTTATAAATTCATCGCTTAAAGCTTATCGGGAAATAGACTAAGCTTACTTTTATTGTTGATTATTTGCTTTTGTTTTAGACAAAGTTCGATTAGAATATTCGCTCCCTTACCTGCAGGTCGTTTTGCAATGGTGCAAACGTTCCGAACAGGTGTTCAAAAGAGGTTGTTATGCCTAAGATGAAAACTCGCCGTGGTGCAGCTAAGCGTTTCAAAGCGACTGCAAACGGTTTCAAGCGTAAACAAGCGTTCAAACGCCACATTTTGACCAAAAAATCTGCTAAGCGTATTCGTCAATTACGCGGCTGTGTAATGGTTCACGTGAGTGACGTTGCTTCAGTTCGTCGTATGTGCCCATACATCTAAGGAGATTATAAATGGCTCGTGTAAAACGTGGTGTACAGGCTCATCGCCGTCATAAAAAAATTCTTGCTCGTGCTAAAGGTTACTACGGCGCTCGTTCACGCGTATATCGCGTAGCGTTCCAAGCAGTAATCAAAGCGGGTCAATACGCTTACCGTGACCGTCGTCAGAAAAAACGTCAATTCCGTGCTCTATGGATTGCGCGTATTAATGCTGGTGCTCGTCTAAATGGTTTATCGTACAGCCGTATGATCGCTGGCTTGAAAAAAGCTCAAGTGATTATCGACCGTCGCGTACTTGCTGACATCGCTATGCATGACGCAGTTGCATTTGCTGCTTTAGCTTCTAAAGCTAAAGATGCATTAGCTGCATAAGTCTTTAAGACTTAAAAAAAGACCGCTTTTTAGCGGTCTTTTTTATTGCCTATTCTTTTAATCCCATTGAGAGTTTTGATGTTTCAAAATTAGAGCGTTATAGGTATTCATCAAAAACTAAAAATATTCCATCGGGCGGGTGAGCGTTGGATATTATGATTATGTGATTTGAGCGGGATGCATCAAAGCAAATCATAGACTAGACATTAGCGTGTGATACAACCATGATGATGTATAGCGAAAAAGCTTGGATTGGAATTGGATACAACAATGAAAAGAATAAACGTAGTTGGTACATCAGCCACGGGCAAATCGACCTTTTCCAGAGCTTTGGCTGAGAAGCTAGGCTTGCATTATATTGAATTAGATAACTTATTTTGGTTGGATGATTGGCAGGAATGTCCAGATGAAGTATTTTTTGCCAAAATTGAGTCTGAAACACAAAAAGCGACACAAGGTTATGTCATTGATGGTAACTATACCCGAGCCATTCCTGTGAAATGGGCGGAAATTGATACGGTTATTTGGTTGGACTTACCATTTCCAGTCAATCTGTATCGTTCTGTGAAACGTGCTGTTCAACGTACATGGGCGCAACAAGATTTATGGGCAAACTCCAATAATCGTGAAAGCCTCTTGCGTATGTTTGGTCGGGATTCAATCATTTGGTGGATGGTAAAAACCCATGCTAAAAATAGAAAAAAATATTTAAACATGATGCAGATGCCCGAATATCAGCATATAAAGTGGATTCATCTAAAGACACCTAAACAGGTGAAAAACTTTTTAGATCAATTGGTGGTTGAGTAGAGTACAGCTTAAATTTATGAAACATGAAAAAATGAAGTCTTATATGTAAAACCATAGCTGAACTTTGGTTACATAAATCTGCTTTAATCTGAAATGTGATAGATGCCTAATAAATAAAAAGATTGATAAGACAAGGATCAGGATATGCTTGTAGAGATTACAGGGATGGGACAAGGCAGTATTGCTGTAGAGTTACAAATGGTTCCAAGGAAAGGGGAGTCGGTCAAAATTATGTATGGGCCTGATGCAGAGCTAGAAGGCGAGGTGGTTTCAGTCAATCATTATATTAATCAACATGCCGATGAACATAAAATACAAATTAAGATTCAGCCTTTTAATTATTTAATTACAGCATGATTTAGTGTGGGGAAATAAAAAAGCGCCCACGGATAAGTTTGGCGCTTTTTATATTAGCGAGGGTTATAACCCAAAGTAATAGCCCAATACGCAAATTAAAAGTGTAATCACAATTAACGCAAACACCCCAGTTTTTCCAGATTTATGCTGTGTTTCATGAGACTTGGTTTCTATCGGACTTAATTTAGCTGCGGAATGATTGCGAGCATCAAGTGGTGTAGGTGTATTTTTGGGGCTTAGCTGTGCGGTTTGATAGTGATTGGCTACTTTTACGATGAACTTGGTCTTTAAATCATCAATCTTTTGCTCAAAATGACGTAGGTTCAATTGCTCATCTGGCGTGAGGACTTGGCCTTCTGCATTGTAAGGATGTTGAATCTTGGTCTGGGTCAATGCTGATAGGGCATCTAAACGATACAGCGTTTGATGTGCATAATCAGCAGCGTAGTCTGTCGGTAAAAGAGAGAGATGGTGGGCATCATCTATGGCATCTTGTTGTCCATAGTAAGGTAAGTCTACAGCATCAGGCTCGACCAAACCTTGCGCAAATGGCGCACTAAAGAGTTCTTGTTCGGTAAAGTTTTCGATTTCATCCCATTTCGGCGTTTGTAAATCCGCTTCAATGCGTTTGCTGAGTTTATGATTCAGTTCAAAACGCCATAAATTTTCGCTACGGATTGAGCTTTGTTGTGCTTTTGGAATTATAAAATCTTGTTCGGCGCTGTACCACTCAGCCAGTTCTTTACCGAAAATCCAAGCAGTTTTTTGCTGTGCTTGATGACTCACAATAATATGTGGTGTAGCAAGCAGTTCAATATTTGGATTGGGGTTCTTTTCATCTGCTAGCAATGTTGAACTATGTAGACTGAGTTGTTTGACCCCTTGTTTTTTTAAGGCTTCAAGCCATACTTGAAAATGCTGAGCCAGTAAATGTTGGCTATTCAGATCACGAAACTGAAAGCAATGTCGGTCAAAAATGGCGTGTTCTAACCAACGTTGGAAACTTAGGTTGTGACGCAAATATTCATTGCCATAAGTCACTAAAGTAAGTTGTTGTTGCCAAATAGGATCAAGCGACATCGTTTGTTGTTCTCTTCTGTGATGGCCCTATCTTAACCTGATTATAAAACCATGTACTAAACAAATTTTCCTGATCGTAGAGCTTCATCAACACGCTTAAAAACTGATAGAATATGGGGTTTTATTAATTTTATAAATTGTTGCTTTGAGAGTTACTATGTCACTGGAAGCCCTGACCACTGAAGCGCTCGCTGCGATTGCAGCAGCAGAGGACCTTGCTACACTCGATCAAGTACGAGTGCAGTTTACGGGTAAGAAAAGCCAGCTCGCTGAGCAATCGAAAGCTTTAGGTAAAATGGACCCTGAAGAGCGTAAAGTTTTTGGTGCGCAAATTCATGCAGTCCGCGAAGCGATTACCAGTGCTTTAACTGAACGCCAAACACAATTACAACAAGCTGCGTTGGCGCAGAAACTCGCAAGTGAAACGGTTGATATTACTCTACCAGGTCGTGGTCAAACGATTGGGAGTATTCACCCGGTCACTCAAGTGCAAGAGCGTATTTGTCAGTTCTTTACCAAAGCAGGTTTTGTGATTGAAACTGGTCCTGAAGTTGAAGATGACTATCACAACTTTGAAGCTTTAAATATTCCAGGGCATCACCCTGCACGTGCAATGCACGACACTTTCTATTTTGATGCGACCCATTTGCTACGTACCCATACTTCGGGTGTGCAGATTCGTACTATGGAAACCCAGCAACCTCCGATTCGTATTGTTTGTCCGGGTCGTGTATATCGCTGTGACTCTGACCAAACGCATTCGCCAATGTTTCATCAAATTGAAGGTTTGTATGTCGCTGAAAATACCAGCTTTGCAGAACTGAAAGGTTTGTTGGTCAATCTATTAAACGAATTCTTTGAAAAAGACTTAAAAGTACGTTTCCGTCCATCTTATTTCCCATTCACAGAGCCAAGTGCTGAAGTGGACATTATGGACGAGCGTGGTAAATGGTTAGAAGTACTCGGTTGTGGCATGGTGCATCCGAATGTATTGCAAGCTGCGGGTATTGATCCTGAAAAATACAAAGGCTTTGCTTTTGGTCTAGGTGTGGAACGTTTTGCGATGCTTCGTTATGGCATCAATGACTTACGTATGTTCTACCAAAACGATGTGCGTTTCTTACGCCAATTTGCTTAATGGTTTAAATACAAATTTAACAATTTAAAGGTTTATAGAAATCCCCCTAAATCCCCCTTTAAGAAAGGGGGACTTCCACAGTCAAAAATAGAGTACGTGGTTTTCCCCTCTTTTATACAGAAGGGGTTAGGGGGAGATTAAGGAAATTGAATTTATGAAAATTAGCGAAAATTGGTTGCGTACATGGGTGAACCCAGCCGTTGATAGCAATACGTTATCTGACCAACTAACCATGTTGGGCTTAGAAGTCGATGACTTATCGCCTGCGGCAAAACCGTTCACTGGCGTAGTTGTTGGCGAGGTATTGACCGTAGAACAACATCCTGATGCAGACCGTTTACGTGTGACAACCGTCAATATTGGTTCAGGTGAACCATTGCAAATTGTGTGTGGCGCGCCAAACGTACGTGTCGGTATGAAAGCCCCTGTGGCAACCATTGGTGCGGTGCTTCCGGGTGATTTCAAAATCAAAAAAGGCAAACTTCGTGGTATTGAATCACAAGGTATGCTGTGCGGTGCGTCTGAAATTGATTTAGAAGATAAAATTGATGGTCTTTTAGAATTGCCTACAGATGCACCTGTCGGTGTGGATGTTCGTGAGTATTTACAGCTTGATGATCATGTGATTGATATCAGTATCACGCCAAACCGTGGTGACTGTTTCAGTATTCGTGGTATTGCCCGTGAAATTGGGGTGATTAATCAACTGACCCTGACTGCACCTGAAATTAATGCTGTAGCTGCAACTATTGCCGATGAGAAAAAAGTTGTGGTGAGCACGGAAGGCTGCCCACGCTATTTAGGTCGTGTGATTAAAAATGTGAATACCAAAGCAGCAACCCCAGAGTGGATGGAACGTGCTTTGGTTCGCTCAGGGATTCGTCAGCACAGTATTTTGGTTGATATTACCAACTATGTACTGATGGAGTTGGGTCAACCGTTACATGCTTTTGATGCGGCGAAAATTCAAGGTTCGGTTCAAGTTCGTCAAGCGAATGCAACTGAAAAATTGGTTCTACTGAATGAACAAGAAGTTGAGCTCAATGAAAAAGTCATGGTGATTGCGGATGATGAAAAAGCATTGGCGATTGCAGGCATCATGGGTGGCTTGTCTTCATCTGTTAGTGATGAAACCCAAGACATTTTCTTAGAGTCTGCGTTCTTTGCTCCATTAGCTATTGCGGGCCGTGCGCGTAGTTTTGGTTTACATACGGATGCGTCGCAGCGTTATGAACGTGGTGTCGATTTTGAATTACCAATGCTCGCGATGCATCGTGCATCACAATTGATTGCAGAATTGGCGGGTGGTGAGTTCGGTCCGATTACAACTGTAGAACAAACGGCAGTTTTACCGAAGCGTGAAGCGATTGAGCTGGAACAAGTGCAAGTGGATCAATTGCTTGGTTATCGCGTAGATGCTGGATTTATTGCGGATGCATTGACCCGTTTAGGTTGTGCTGTGACGGTTAAAGCAGAAGGTCTGTGGTCAGTGGTTCCGCCTTCACACCGTTATGATATGGCGATCTACCAAGACCTGATTGAAGAAGTTGCGCGTATTCATGGTTATGACAATATTCAAATCAGTTTGCCAAAAATTGAAGCGCAATTGGCTCAATATCAAGACCAATTTGAAGTGGCTCAGCTTCGTCAAACCCTTGTGACTTTGGGTTATCAAGAAGCAATTAGCTTTAGCTTTGCAGACTTAAAGCTTGAGAAGCAACTCAATGCGGCTGTGAATCCTTTGGCTTTGGCTAACCCGATTTCAAGCGATTTAGCAGTGATGCGTTCAACACTGCTTTCTAGTTTGATTCCGTGTGTGCAATATAACGTAAACCGCCAACAAAGTCGTGTGCGTTTCTTTGAACTCGGCTTACGTTTCGACTATCAAGATGCTGAATCTATTCATGATTTGAAACAAATTCCTACCCTTGCAGTGATTGCAACAGGTGCAAAAACGTCAGAAACTTGGCATGCTAAACCTCAAGCTATGGATTTCTTTGATTTCAAAGGCGAAATTGAAGAAGTATTGGCAGCAGGTCGTGTGCAGGTTGAATATGTTCGCTCTGAACGTAGTTGGTTGCATCCGGGTCAGTCTGCTGAGGTTTTAGTCCATGGTCAATCTATTGGTTACTTTGGTCGATTACATCCATCTTTAGAAGATGCACTGGATTTGAGCACAACTTGGGTGGCTGAACTTGATCAATCGGCTGTTTTGCAAACTTATGTATCTAATTTTACAGAATTATCACGTTTTCCGTCGGTTAGACGTGATATTGCGCTTTTAATTAGTGATAAGATAAATGTAAGTGAAATTCAGCAACTTATCGAAAAAACAGGTGGTGAGCTTTTAGACTCGACTTGGTTGTTCGATGTGTACACTGGGCAAGGCGTTGAAGAAGGTAAGCGTTCATTGGCATTTGCACTTCTTTGGCAGCACCCATCGCGTACGCTTGAAGATGCTGAAATTAAATCCGGTATGGATCATATTTTACACGTGTTGGAAAACACTTATCAGGCGACATTGAGGGCTTCATGACAGCATTAACAAAAGCGGAAATGGCTGACCATCTAAGTGAGCTCACGAGTTTAAACCGTCGTGAAGCTAAACAAATGGTCGAGTTGTTTTTTGATGAGATTAGCCAAGCGCTAATCTCTGGTGAGCAAGTTAAACTTTCTGGTTTCGGTAACTTTGAGTTGCGTGATAAACGTCAACGTCCAGGTCGTAACCCGAAAACGGGTGAAGAAATTCCGATTTCTGCACGCCGTGTAGTAACCTTCCGCGCAGGGCAGAAATTCCGCCAGCGTGTGGGAAATGAGCAGATCGATTGATCTGCTTTTTTTTGCTTCAGGTGTAGGTTTAAGCTGACTTGCTACTGATAATGGGTAGCAAAGTCTTAAACTAAATTTTCAGCATAAAAAAAGAGAGCCAAGGGCTCTCTTTTTTACTGACTAATCGAAAGTGATTAGTGAGCTTTAGCTTCAGATGCAGCAGTAGCAGCAACGTCAGAAGCAGCAGCAGTAGCGTCAGAAGCAGCAGCAGTAGCTTCAGAAGCAGCAGCAGCAGCGTCTACAGCAACTTCAGAAGCAGCTTGAACAGCTTCAGATGCAGCAGCAACTTCAGATGCAGCAGCAGCAGCAGGAGCTTCTTCTTTCTTAGCACAGCCAACGAAAGCTAAAGTAGTAGCAACTGCAGCAGCAATAGCGATTTTTTTGAATAACATGGCATCACTCTCTAAAATATGAGATTAAAAAAAACCGACGTTAGTCTGTTGTATGCTTTTATTGTTCCTAATTTTGTTAGGGACTAACAACGCAGGAGCAGTCTAACTGGTCTGCAAATATGCTATCACTGCGCATTTTGAATTGCTACTAGCTAAGGTGAAAAAAGTGATAAAAATGGTCTAAAAACAGTGATTTTTTAACAGAAAATAACAATTAATAGCAGGGTTTATATTGGATAAATGCCGAATAAACATCTAAAAAGATGGAGCTTTTTTATTTCAAATTTTTGTTTATCAAAAACTTGCAAATAAGTTTACATACCGTGCTTTGAAATGTTTCATTGTGTAAGTGGTGTCAACCAAATAAAAAGGCTGTCCTAGAGACAGCCTTTTTATAAGATTAGTCAGATTAGCTGGTTGCTTTACGTTTCATTTGGTCAAAGAAATCATCATTGGTTTTAGTTTCTTTCATACGATCAAGTAGGAACTCCATTGCTGCGAGTTCATCTTGGGTATGAAGTAACTTACGTAAAATCCAGACCTTACGAAGGTTATCTTCAGACATTAAGCGTTCTTCACGACGTGTACCTGATTTTTTGATGTTCATCGCAGGGAAGACACGTTTTTCAGCAATACGGCGGTCTAGCGTAATTTCTTGGTTACCAGTACCTTTGAATTCTTCGTAGATCACTTCATCCATTTTACTGCCTGTTTCAATCAAGGCTGTAGAAATGATGGTCAGTGAACCACCTTCTTCAATATTACGTGCTGCACCGAAGAAACGCTTAGGGCGCTCAAGTGCATGTGCATCGACACCACCAGTTAAAACTTTACCTGATGAAGGCACAACGGTGTTGTATGCACGTGCTAAACGGGTAATGGAGTCGAGAAGAATCACAACGTCTTTTTTGTGTTCAACCAAACGTTTGGCTTTTTCAATCACCATTTCAGCCACTTGAACGTGACGAGCAGGAGATTCATCAAACGTTGACGCAATCACTTCGCCACGAACTGTACGTTCCATTTCTGTTACTTCTTCAGGACGTTCATCAATCAGAAGAACGATGAGGAAGCACTCTGGGTTATTACGTACAATCGACTGGGCGATGTTTTGTAATAACATGGTTTTCCCCGCTTTTGGCGGCGCAACGATAATTGAACGTTGACCTTTACCAATGGGTGCAACTAAGTCGACTACACGTGCAGTTAAATCTTCAGTGGTGCCGTTACCAAGTTCCATCACCAACTGTTCAGTCGGGAATAATGGCGTTAGGTTTTCAAATAAAATCTTATTACGAGAGTTTTCAGGGGTGTCGTAGTTAATTTGATTCACTTTTAACAGTGCAAAATAACGTTCGCCTTCTTTTGGTGGGCGAATCGTTCCCGTAATGGTGTCACCAGTACGGAGATTAAAACGACGAATTTGAGATGGGCTAACATAAATGTCGTCTGGACCTGCAAGGTAAGAACCTGCTGCAGAGCGTAAGAAGCCGAAGCCATCTGACAGAATTTCCAAAACGCCATCACCAAAGATCTCTTCGCCATTCATCGCATGGCGCTTTAAGATGGCAAAAATAATGTCTTGCTTACGGTTACGAGCCATTCCTTCAAGGCCCATAAATTCAGCAATTTTGATGAGTTCGCCAATCGGTTTTTTCTTGAGTTCGGTTAAATTCATAGGAGGTCAGATAAGAATCAAAAATTCTAGGATACAGGATGAAAAGGAAGCAACATTTAGCCGCGGACATGCAATGAAGTAACGCAATTGTATTTGCACAATAACAATTCAGAGGACTGATTCATTGTTTGAAGAGAAGCGTGTCAAAACAATTTGTATTGCCGAGCGGCGATCTTATGTGTTGTGTCTTTTAAGAAAATGACAGGATTGGATAATCCTTTATCTCTTGAGCAAGCAATATAAGAGAGAAAGTCAAACTTGTCAATTTATAGCCGAAAAAAATACGCTGTTGTTTAAACAGCGTATTTCATGATGTGCTCTAAATCGAGGTTTAAATGTTTTCGTCGATGAAAGCAGTTAGTTTCGATTTTGGTGCAGCGCCCACTTGTTGAGCCACAACTTCACCATTTTTAAACATCAATAGTGCAGGAATGTTACGGATGTTGTAGTTCACAGCCGTTTGTTCACAAGCAGTTACGTCAACTTTAACGATTTTCACTTTACCTTCGTATTCGTTCGCCAATACTTCTAATACAGGTGCAATCGCTTTACATGGCGCACACCAGCCTGCCCAGAAGTCAACAAGCACAGGAACGTCTGATTGAAGTACATCAGCGTCGAAGTTAGTATCAGTTGTATTTACGATATTGCCAGACATGGATAGCTCCAGTTTCAATTTTTGGATAGTTTTATGGCTAATAGTATGTCATAGCCTGCTATCACTGAGTAGATGGATTACTAAATTTTCAACCTTTAGTTTGAATTTGTCTAATTGGAGCTCTCAATGTTACTGATCGTGTAACACAATTGTCATATATGCTGAAATTTTAAAAGCTCGTCAATTTCTAACCATAAATGGCTTTTAAATTGCATGGAGGTGAATTAATCTAAGGACAATTCTGTATAGGTTTATATTAAATCATGTCTGATTTTTTGATTGATGAAGAGTTACTTGCTGCCATCGATATGGGGTCGAACAGTTTCCACTTGGCAATTGCACGTGTGGATCATGGCGAAGTGAAAAAAGTTGCGTCAATGTCAGAAAAGGTACAGTTAGCTGCGGGTTTAGATGAAAATAAAAATTTAACAGAAGCTGCACAGCAGCGTGGTTTGGCCTGTTTATCCCGCTTTGTTGGTCGTTTAAGTTCAGTTCAACCAAACCGTTTAAGAATTGTGGCGACCAACGCGCTGCGTCAAGCTAAAAATGGTCATGAGTTTATTCAAAAAGCGGCAGAAATTTTACCTAAACATATTGAAATTATTGCTGGCCGTGAAGAAGCACGTTTGATTTATTTGGGCGTATCCCACACCATGGAGAACAGTGGACGTCGCCTTGTGATTGATATTGGCGGTGGTTCAACTGAGCTGATTATTGGTGAAGAATTTGAGCCGATTCATACCGAATCTTTACAAATGGGCTGTGTGGCGTTTACCAAAGCCTTCTTTGTCGATGGTGAAATAAACCAAAAAAGTTTTGATAAAGCGGTGGTTGCAGCACGTAAGGAGCTGTCAGGGATTGCCAATACCTATAAAGAAGCGGGTTGGGATACGGTGGTCGGTTCGAGTGGAACCATCAAAGCGTGTCGTCAAATTACCGTAAATATGGGCTGGAGTAATGAAAAAGAAGAACTGACCCGTGACGGTTTAGATAAGCTCAAAGAAAAATTGCTCAAATATAAACACGTCTCCGAGATGGAGTTTGATGGTTTAAAAGAAGACCGTCGAGCAGTTTTGCCAGCCGGGATTGCTATTCTTTACGCCATTTTTGATGTACTTGAACTGGATAAGTTGGTGTATTCAGATGGTGCCCTGCGCGAAGGGGTCATGTACGACTTACTGGGGCGTTTTCAACATGAAGATATCCGAGATCGTTCTGTACAAGCGTTGATGGGCCGTTATAACGCCGATCCAAAACAAGCGGAACGAGTTGTGAACATGGCTCAACATTTGTTTGATGGCGTGGCAGAGTCACTAAAATTAACCACAGAAGACAGTGATTTACTGCGTCGTGCGGCTTATCTGCATGAAATTGGTTTGGCGATTAGCCATGCCGGCTACCATCGTCATGGCGCATATTTATTGCAACATTCGGACATTGCGGGCTTCTCGCAAATTGATCAAAACCATTTGTCGCATTTGGTAGCGCATCATCGCCGTAAGCTGCGCAGTGACGCCCGTGTCGATGTGATGAAAGTCGGCGGCAACAAATTAGTCTATCTGTGTTTGCTACTTCGCCTTGCTGTTTTACTCAATCATAGTCGTAGCGATCAGATGCTTCCTGCCATTGAATTAACAGTAGGCAATGCGCAACAATGGCAGCTGAGTGTTTCTGGTAATGCCGCGCAATGGCCTTTGCTGGTTGCAGACTTGCATGATGAGCAAGCGCAATTTAAGCATTGGGATGTTGAGCTGGATATCCAATCAGAACAATTTGTCGATGAATAAATTGGTCAATTAGGGATTTATGGTTGAGCTATGAAGAATAAAGCTGCGCAATCCAAAGCATGGACGACGGTTCAAATTGCACGTCATCCTGAGCGTCCGCAATTTTTAGATTATGTGAGTGAAATTTTTACCGAATTTGATGCTTTGCATGGTGATCGCTTATTTGGTGATGATGGTGCAATGATCGGTGGATTAGCTCGCTTTGATGGTCAGCCAGTCATGATTGTGGGTCAACACCGTGGTCGTAGTACGCGTGAAAAGTTACAACATAACTTTGGTATGAGTAACCCAGAAGGTTACCGTAAATCACAACGTTTACTCGATATGGCTGAACGTTTTAATCTACCCGTCTTTACCTTTATTGACACCATGGGTGCATATCCAGGTGTGGGTGCAGAAGAACGTGGTCAGGCTGAGGCAATTGCCACGTCTTTGGCACAACTTTCAAGCTTGAAAGTGCCAGTGATTGCAACCGTACTTGGTGAAGGCGGTTCAGGTGGCGCACTGGGTATTGGTGTGGCTGACCGTGTGGTGATGTTGTCCCATAGTATTTATTCAGTCATTTCACCTGAAGGCTGTGCATCTATTTTATGGAAAACAGCTGAAAAAGCAGAGCAAGCTAGTGAAGCTTTGGCATTGACTGCTGAAAAATTACAGAAAATGGGTGTTGTTGAATACGTGGTCGATGAAGGTGAAGGTGCTCACCTCCACCCAGAACAGGTCATGCATGCTTTAAAAACTGTTTTAAAAGATGCTTTGGCTGAGTTGCAACCGATGGATGCGAATGAACGATGCGAAGCACGTTACCAACGTTTAATGAAGTTTGGCAGCGACAATTTAGGACTAGCGTCTTAACTGAGTTTCAGGATACACCTGAACAGCCTCATTTTTTAATCGGATGTAGTGGTGGCATGGATTCCATGTTACTACTCCATTTGATGTCTCATTTATTTCCCAAGCGCACTCGCGCCATTTATATTGATCATCAATTGCAGGATGTCAGTCCACAGTGGGGCAGCTTTGTTCAAGAACAGTGCTATGTCTTGGATGTTCCCTGTGTGATTCAAGCGGTCGATGTTGATACAGGCAATGTAGAAAGCCAAGCCCGCAGTGCACGTTATGCTGCCTTTCAGAAGCATCTTCTTGCCAATGAAATTTTAGTTCTCGCGCATCATCAACAAGATCAGGCCGAAACTATCTTACTCCGATTACTCTCTGGTGCAGGGATTCATGGACTTGCCGCCATGCAGAGCCTCGACATACGAGAGCAATTTACAATTTGGCGCCCGCTATTGGCTTTGTCCAGACAGCAAATTGAGCTGTGGGCTGCTGATATGCAACTGAGAAATATTCAAGACCAAACCAATTTTGATACCAGTTATGATCGGGCATGGTGTCGAGCCGAATTATGGCCAATCTTAGAACAACGCTTTCCGAAAATGCAGCAAGCTTTGGCACGTACCAGTTATTTGATGCAAGATGCTGAATCCATTTTGACCGATGTGTTGGCGCAAGACTGGGCCAGTTGTGGGGATGCTTCGGTTTTAAATTTAACTTCATTTCGTCAGTTATCAGCACCGAGACAGCGACAGCTGTTGTCTGCTTGGATGAAAGGTGAGGACTTATATCGTCCTGCTTTTGATATGGTGCAACGCCTATTTGATGAGGTGATTGAATCCAAAGTCGATGCTCAGGCCGCTTTGCATTGGAATCAATACTATTATGTGCGTTATCAACAGCAACTCTTTCGAGTCCATAAGACCGAGTATTTGGCGGAGCAATCTCAGACACTTGAACCAATTGAACAGCATTTTAGCCTACATCAAAGCTATAATCTGGCATCTGGGCAATATCAGATTGAAACACAAAAATATGGGCTGTCTGCTAAATTATTAGAGCAGCCTTTACAAATAAAACCACGCTTAGGCGGGGAAAAATTACATTTACATGGGCGTGTTGGGGCTTGGCCATTGAAAAAAGCCATTCAAAGTGCACAAATTTTTCCATGGCAACGTCACACAATACAAATATTAAGCATAGATAATGTTATGCTTGGTATTTTTACGCCTAAAGGATTTTGGTTGATCGAGTCAGCTTATTGTGAAGCGGGTGGATGGCAACCAAATTTAATTGCTTAGTTAAAAAATTCGAGATAGAGAAATAATCATGAGCGCAGTGCTGAATCGTAATATTTGTTTTATCGGCGGTGGTAACATGGCTCAAGCCCTCATTGGTGGCTTGATTTCACGTGGTTTACCTTCAACTCGCATTACGGTTTCTGATCCTGTTGAACAAGTTCGTCATTTATTGGCTGAAAAAGACTTGGTGGTGACTGAGGATAACGCATCTGCTATTCGTGAAGCCGATGTCGTGGTCTTAGCGGTTAAACCTCAAGTTTTAGCCAATGTTTTAAAACCATTAAACGGTTTATTTGACGGCAAGTTGATTATTTCAATTGTTGCGGGTGCTGAAATTGCCACGATTGCTGCACTCGCTGGCAGTGATCGTATTGTGCGTGTAATGCCAAATACGCCTGCTTTAGTACAAACAGGTGCGCATGGTTTATATGCCACTGAGGCTGTAGATAAAGAAGACCGTGATTTGGCGGGCCAAGTACTTGCTGCGACTGGCTTAACTTTATGGGTAGGTGAGGAAGCGCAGATTGATGCGGTGACTGCGGTGTCTGGTTCAGGTCCTGCTTATTTTTTCTATATGATGGAAAGCATGATCCGTGCAGGTAAAAACCTCGGCCTAGATGAAAAAGTGGCAACGGCATTGACGTTGCAAACTGCATTGGGTGCGGCGCAAATGGCAATTACCAGCTCAAATACACCAGCTGAATTGCGTAAAAATGTCACTTCACCGAATGGTACAACCCAAGCGGCACTTGAAGTGTTTGATCGTGCACAAATTTCACAAAATATCCAAGCTGCATTGGCTGCTGCTCAAAAACGCAGTCAGGAACTTGCTCAAGAGCTAAGTGAAAGTAGCAAATAATCGTTTTATTTAGGAAAGTTCAAGTATGGGTGCAAACTCTGCGCTAATTTTTGGCATCATTATTAACGTTGCAATTTTACTGGTGTTCTTCCGCTTTCTCATGCAATTGGCAGCGGTTAACTTTTATAACCCAGTGGTGATGTCGACCGTAAAAGCCACAAAAATTGTGGATATGTTTGGTCGTATTTTTCCAAATGTAGCGAAAGGCCGCGTTAACTTAGCGGCTTTAGTGCTTTTGGTTTTATTGTACTTACTGAAAATTTTTGGTGTCATGTATCTCTCTGGAGCGATGCCAAATAGTCCTGTGCATTTGGTTATTTTAACTTTTGTGACCATGATTCAGGACTTGATTCGTTTCTGTCGTTATTTGATTTTTGCAACAATTATTTTAAGTTGGGTAGTGATGTTTACGCAGTCACGCTCGCCTTATATTGAGGTGATTCAAGAGCTTGCTGAACCATTATTGGCACCGTTTCGCCGTTTGTTGCCCAATATGGGCATGATTGACCTTTCTCCAATTGTAGCGTTCTTGGCGCTGTATATTGCTGAAATGATTATGAATGAAGTAGCGATTGTTCTGCTCACTGGTTTATAAGATTGTAGCGAATAAAAAAGGACTCGATTGTGAGTCCTTTTTTTACGGCTGAAATTTTTTAGGTGAAGACGTTGATCTTTCTTCTAGGGGGCAAATGACTTCCATCCCAGCCTTCCTCCTTGGAGGAGGAAGGCGCAAATGCTTTAGTGGGCTTCATCCCAGTTTCGACCTTTGCCAACTTCAACTACAAGAGGGACTGAAATATTCAAGACCGATTGCATCACTTTAGCAAGCTGTGGTGCCAATTCATCTGCAATAGCTTCATCGACTTCAAAAACCAATTCATCGTGTACTTGTAGTAGCATTTTGGCTTGATCTTTCGGTAGCATTTGATCAACTGCAACCATCGCCATTTTAATAATATCCGCAGCAGAACCTTGTAGTGGTGCATTAATTGCAGCACGTTCGGCCGCTTGTTTGATCATTTTATTGCTTGCCATGATATCTGGCGTGTACAAGCGACGACCCAAAATGGTTTCGACAAAACCTTGTTCGCGTGCAATTTGGCGGGTGCGTTCCATATAGTCGAGCACGCCCGGATAACGTTGGAAGTATTTCGCAATATAGCCACGCGATTCTTCGCGGCTAAAACCGAGTTGACGGGTTAAGCCAAATTCAGACATGCCGTAGAGTAGACCGAAGTTGACTGCTTTGGCCTGACGACGTTGGTCTGACGTGACATCTTCGAGGGCGATACCTAAGACTTCAGCCGCAGTACGACGGTGTACATCTTGCCCATGATTAAAGGCATCAACCAAGGCTTCATCTTGTGAGAAATGCGCCATTAAACGCAGTTCGATTTGTGAATAATCGGCTGCCAATAACACGCGACCTTGCGGTGCAATAAAGGCTTTACGAATTTGACGTCCAATTTCCTCACGCACAGGAATGTTCTGTAGGTTTGGATCGGTCGAAGACAGACGGCCTGTTGCGGTCAGTGCTTGGTGGTAGCTGGTATGCACACGATGGGTATCGTTATTGGCTTGTTTTAATAAGCCATCGGTATAGGTGCTTTTGAGTTTAGATAAACCGCGATAGTCTAAAATGAGCTCGGTAATCGGGTGGTCAATTTTTTCTAAAACACTTTCAGAGGTACTGTACTGGCCCGTTGCGGTTTTTTTGCCACCCTTGAGTCCGAGTTTATCAAACAAAATCTCACCGACTTGCTTCGGCGAGCTAACATTGAAACTTTGTCCTGCCAGTTCGGTAATTTGGTTTTCAAGATTGGCCATGGTATTGGCAAACTCAACACCGAGTTGGTCGAGGAAGTCTAAGTCGAGCTCAATGCCGTTTTCTTCCATGATGGTCAGGACACGGGCCACTGGCATTTCGACATTGTGTAAAATATTGACCAGTTCGGGATGCTTTTGTAGTTTGGCATCGAGCACTTCAAACAGGCGATAGGTCACATGGGCATCTTCGGCAGCATAGTGTGCAGCGGTTTCGATCTCAATTTGATTAAAGGTTTTTTGTTTTGCGCCTTTACCTGCTACTTGTTCAAACGTGGTGGTTAGGTGGCTGAGGTAGAGACGTGACACGTCATCCATCCCGTGACGCGTTGCTACAGCATTGAGTACATAAGATGCCAACATGGTATCGAAGTACCAGCCTTTTAGCTCGATGCCATGATTTTCTAAGACATGCGCATCATATTTCAAATGATGACCAATTTTCTGAACCGACTCATCTTCTAAAATCGGTTTGATTTGTGCCAAGATCTGTTCACGCTCTAGTTGCACAGGTGCATTTTCATAATCATGTGCAAGTGGAACGTAATATGCATCTTGCGCATCAAATGCGACTGAAAAACCGACAATTTGCGCTACGCGATAGTCTAAACTGGTGGTTTCAGTATCAAAGGCAAAACGTTTTTCTGTACTTAAACGTTTGAATAAGGATGCCCACTGTTCTGCACTAAGCACAGTATGGTAGTTCGCTTGACCCAGTTGGTCATCGACACTGCTTTGGACGGCTTGATCTTCCGTATTGATAACGGTTTCAGATTGTGCTGATTTAACAATTTCTTGCGTCGCTTGTTTATAGGTTGCGCTATTAGGATTGTTTGGATGATCGAGCGATTGCAACTGTTGGCGGAATTCCAGTTCGGTATATAGTGAACGCAAGGCTTCGGTATTCGGATCTTGCAGTTTAAGATCGTCAAAGGTCAGTCCTGTTTCTAAGTCGCAGACAATACTTGCCAGTTGGTGATCTAGGGCAATTCCATCGGCATGTTCTTTGATGTTTTGACCGACTTTGCCTTTAATTTTATCGACATTTTCTAAAATGCCACCAATCGAGCCATATTCTGTTAACAGTTTTGCCGCAGTTTTGGCACCGACACCCGGAACGCCCATAATGCCGTCAGAGGCATCGCCCATTAGGGTCAGATAGTCAATAATTTGGTTTGGCCACACCCCAAACTTTTCAAACACGCCATTCACATCCATCGGCTTGTCTTTAAAGCTGTCTTCTAAGGTGACTTTATCTGTCACCAGTTGAGCCATGTCTTTATCGCCTGTGGAAATCAGCACTTGTTGTCCTGCGGCTTCTGCACGTTTGGCTAAAGTCCCGATGATGTCATCTGCCTCTGCACCTGGGAGCATGTATAAAGGAATACCTAAGGCACGAATCAAGGCATGCAAGTATGGAATTTGTTCCGATAACTCATCAGGCATGCTTGGGCGGTCACCTTTATAAATGGGCGACAGCACATGACGGAAAGTCGGTTCTGGGGTATCAAAAATGACCGCCATATGCGTTGGTTGAGTACGACGCATCAGTTTCTGGATCGCAGAAATTGCCCCACGAATTGCATTGGTATGTAAGCCAGTTGACGTGGTGAGCGGTGGCAAAGCATGAAAAGCACGAAATAAAAAGTATGAGCCATCGACCAAGACAAATGGTGGCATTGCAAGATTCCTTATCCAAATAACCTGTTCATTGTACGTGATTTTGCCACAGAACAAAGTGTATTGATGTACCGATTGGCATAGATGGTTACCGTTCAGCGCTTAAATAGTGACGCCAAGCTGATGTATTATTTGAAGATGAGAAAAAGAGATTGAGAACGGATGCAAACTGGACAGCGTGAAATTCGCATGATGTGGTTGATGGGGCTGACCATTGTTGCAATTGCAGCATGGTTTTTAGCTGTGCCACTGTTAAGTGCATTGTGTGGAATCGCTTGGGTCATGAGTGTCATGCACTATGTTGATAGTATTGAAAAACCCAGTACGACGTTGGCGGAACAACAGGGCGTTGCTTTTCAGCCAACGTCAAAAGTGCCACTTTACCTTGCGTCTTTCGTCATTTTAATCGGGATGGTGGGGCAATGGGGCGGACTCATTGGGTTGGGGATCAGTGGTTGGTTGTTCTTTTTCTTTCGCTGGTTGCGTCGCCTAGAATATCTATTGTTATCTGTGCAAGCACAGTCACATCAGGGTATATCCGACCGTTTCCCAGAATTTGAAAATTCTCCCCCTTTACCCACGAAGTCCAACGTTCTAAATAACACAGATGATTTAAGTCTCAGTGAGCAAGTGAAACACTGGCTGTGGCAGGGTAATCCAGTCTTAAAAGTTGCAATCGTGGTGCTGTTGATTGGGCTTATTTTATTATTACGCTTTGCCACCGAGCATTGGCAGTTGAGTCTTGCGGTCAAGCTCAGCCTCGTTGCTGCGGTAAGTGTAGGTGTCGTGGTCTTTGGTTATGTGCTTCAACACAAAAACCGCAGTTTTGCTTTGGCTTTGGAAGCACTTGGACTGTCAGGTTTATTTTTGACTTTGTTTTTTGCTTACTACAACGCCGTGATTGCAAGTTTAGCGATAGCGAGTCTGTGCTTTGTGGTGGTGATGGCAGTGACACTTTCGCTTAGTTTAAGACAGCAGTCGATTGAACTAGCGTTAATGGCGATGGTCATTGCTTATTTAGCACCTTTTACCTTGCCTGTACGGAATGCCACTGCGATAGAGCTAGTGGCCTATTATTTGGTCATCAATATTGCGGTTGCGGTTTTAAGCACGTTCAGACCGTGGAAAGTCCTTAACCAAATTGCTTTTTTAATGACGGTGGTCGTAGGTGGAGCGTATGCTTTTTATCAAGGCAAAGCGCCTGAGCGAGACATGCTTGCCTTGTTGGTTTTGGCCCATAGTGCCGTCTTTATTTGGCTGAGTTTTCGTTATAGTCAACTGTTGGCACGTGAGAATTTAACTCAATTCAAGTTGAACCCGATCTTGGATGTGGCTCTAATTTTTGCGGCACCCATTGTTGCTTTTGCTTTTTTGTATGTGATGTATTTTGAGGAAACGACTTGGCAGGCAGGCTTCAGTCTAGGCTTCGCAGCGCTCTATGCCATGTTTTATCAACTTATAAAAAGAGCTCACAGTGTTGAGCTGATTGCACAAAGTTATCTCAGTTTGTCCTTGGTCTTTTTGGCGTTGATACCTCCCATTTTACTGCCTGATCAGTGGGGTGTGGTGGGTTGGAGTGTCGAGGGTGCGCTGATCTTTATCTACGCTTTGTATCGTACCTCGAGCTTGAGTCGATATTTGGCAATGGGCTTATTGGCGGTAGCAGGACTGTCGAGTCTCTACTATGTGGTCGAGCTCAATCGTTTTCCAACGGAAGTTTATTGGGCGTTGTGTCTGAGTTATTTTACTGTGGTTGCCGTTGCCAACAGTGTAGAGCGTTTTAGACAACAGCTGTCTTTTGCCACGATTGCCTTTTTTTGCTTACAACTGCTTTCAGCAACCAGCATGTTGTTTATTTTGCTTTTAGATGAAATCGACAGTAAAAGTCAGGTAACAATAGCGCTACTGATCATTACACTTTTATATAGCGTGTTGAATGAGTGGCTACTCTACCGCAAAGCCAGTTGGTCATGGCTATTGCCCAAATGGATTGGTCTAATTCCGTTGTATGCGGTTGCCTTTATTTTCTTGGTTGACCTGAGCCATGATGGCATCATTATGTGGCATGCTAGCTTAGACCGCCTATTGTTTGCTTTAACGAGCGGATTACTCACCTTGCTGTGGTTACGCCCGTTACAGGGTGTGGAAGATGAGCTGGAATGGGTGAGTTTGGGTGCTTTATTGAGTTTGGCGCTGACCAGTTTAACCCTCATTCCAAGTATGCCATATCTGAGCATCGTTATTTTACCGCTCGCCTTTGCCGTATGGTGTTATGCGCAGCCCACTCCAAACTTGTGGCGAAAGTTTTGGCAGGCGCGTAATACCTTAGTGCTTATGCTGTTTTGGATCGTCTGTTCTCAGATCTTTAGCCAGCAAGCTTTTCAACTATATTGGTTGCCGATATTCAACCCATTCGACTTGATCAGTATTGCGATGCTGATCGGGTTTATTTGGATGCTGAATTTACAGATGAAAGCAGGCTTGGAAAAAAGTCTAGGTGCTATTTTGATGATGTCGAGTCTCCTTTGGCTGAGTAGTTATGTGGTGCTACGTGCGCTGCATGTCTATTTCCTAACACCTTATAATGACTGGCAAATGTGGGAAAATGCCTTGGTACAATTGAGCTTTACTTTGCTTTGGGTCAGTTTGGCATTCATTTGTATGCTGACGGCAACCAAGCGTAATTTACGTTCATTGTGGATTTTTGGTGGGTGTATTTTAGTTCTTGTGACGCTGAAATTGGTCTTGTTTGACTTATCTCACATTGGGACACTCACCCGCGTGATTTCATTTTTAGGTGCAGGTTTGGTGATGTTGGTAATCGCGTATATTGCGCCGATGCCTGAACTTGAAGAAAAGACTAATTAAACAAGTTCAGCTCCTTATGTCGGTATGAATCATAAGGAGCTGCATTGATTTATTTGATATTCGGCTCACGTTTTAGAGCTTGGGCATTGGTATATTGATCAATATCTTCATGAGACAAAGGACGTGAAAGTGGGTGATCAACAAAACCCATTTTTGGTACAGGAATTTCAATTTGGTTCTCTAAGAACCCATTACGAACCCGTTCCTGCATTTCATCACGGACTTGTAGATAGTGATCTTGCTGGCACCACACAGCAAACAGTAACTCAATTGACGATTCGCGAAAGGCGGTGACGGTCACAGCAGGTTTGGGATCTGCAAGCACCAAAGGGTATTTGTTGGCAACATCAATCAGTACTTCACGGACTTTAATGATGTCTTCATGAAAGTTAATCGCTAAGGTGATCGGAATACGCCGTATTGGAAACTTGGAGAGGTTGTGGACAGGTGCCCGAATCAGTTGTTCATTGGGGAGTCGAACGTAAATATTGTCTTGAGTCAATAGTTTAACTGAGAGTAAGTCAATTGAGATGACTTCACCCTCAATGGTATGTCCGCGAATGAGGGTAATTTGAATGGTATCGCCAATTTCAAAAGAACCTTCACCAATAAGAAATAAACCACTGATTAAGTTGGATGCAGAGGTTTGCGAAGCAAAACCCAAAGCTACTGTTAAGATACCCGCGGCGCCTAAAAAGACGCTCAGTTTAAAACCTGCTTCTTTGAGACTTGCCATCACAAAGATCAAGAAAATGAAGTAAAAGATACCCCGCCGCCAAACTAGTCGTTGATGGGCGTTAAACTTAGTCCCAATGGTGCGGATAAAAGTATTGGAAACTAAACGTGCCAAGACAAAACCAACAAAACACAATACTAAGGCAATTAGTATTTCGGTTAATCGCTCTGTGTTGATGTTGGTGAAAATGCCTTTTAGGCTACTGCTAATCTCTTGGGGAATATTTGAATTTGGCATATGTTCCCCCTAGAAGAATGAATCAAACATATTAAACAGTGCACTTGCCGAAGAGCGTGGCGGATGCATATAAATGACTTTACCTGCATGTGGTGGTGTTCGGTTTTCGATACGGATACGAGGTGGTCGATCAATTCCTTCATGCATGACTTTAATTTGTGAAGTCCAAAGTCGTCCCGTACTTTCACTATAGAAGAGTGGTAATGCAGGAACGGGGACATTCATTCGATCAAAACGTAGTTGTAAATGGCTGGTGTTTTGAAACTCAATAGGCGTCACTGCACGGAAAGCGCGTGGTTTTAACTGATGTAATTCAGTCCTCCCATCGACGGCTGTCGCATAAGCAATTTCCCCAGTACGATGATTTGGGCCAAACCACGTTTCTTTGGGTAAAATCACAGGAATATCAAATAAAGGGTCACGCTGGCCTTCAATAAAACCTGAAATTGACAAAGGTGTACTGATATAAAGTGTCCCACGTTGCCCCGCAGGAATGTAAATCGGATCGACAGGCTTAATCACCACTGAACGATCAGCTAAACGTGGCATCAGTTGAATCGTAGAGTGGGTGTTTTTAAACATGTAGCGTTTGATTTCGACAGGGTGTGGAAAGGCGAAATGTGGGTCTTCTATCGCATGCCATTTTTGCTCATAGTCATACTGAACTTGAGGACGATGAAACTCTAAACGCCACTCTTGTAGACCACGAGTGAGGCGAAAGAGTAATGAGCCAAATTGCCATGCACGGGCTTGATTCAGCTCAAAGTTGTATTCGCCCCACCATTTTAAATTGGGGCTATCCGATTCAAACAGTTCATTCATATTAGGCAACAGCACATTTCCTTATATTGCAAATCAGTGAAAAACAGACTTCACGCTGTCATACGCTTAGAGTACACTCAAAATAATATTTTTCATCATTATTATAATTTTAAGATGCAAGTGCTTAAACAATTACAAATTCCCTATAGTTTTGCTAAACGACATGGCGTGCTACTACGCTACGAAGGCGATCAAGCTTATATTGTGCGCCGTGAAAGTACCCCTTTGTTGGCTTTGCAAGAGGCACGTCGTTTTTTAGGTGTGGCAGCACAACATCAATTGTGTAGTGATGAAGAGTTTCATCAGCTTTTGAGTAGTAGCTTTGCAGGCGACAGTGGTGAATCACAGCAAGTGGCCGCAGGTTTAGAAGATCATCCTGATTTACTCAGCTTAGCCGACCAAGTGCCTGAAGCTGAAGATCTGATGGATCAAGAAGATGATGCTCCAATTGTTCGTTTAATTAATGCCTTATTGTCTGAAGCGATTCGTGTTGGCGCATCTGATATTCATATTGAAGCCTTTGAAAAGAAACTGTCGGTGCGTTTACGTGTCGATGGGCAATTACGTGAAATTGTCCAACCACGCCGTGAGTTGGCACCGCTGTTGGTATCACGTATTAAGGTCATGGCTAAATTGGATATTGCGGAAAAACGGATTCCACAAGATGGACGTATTTCATTGCGTTTAGCTGGGCGTGAAGTCGATGTGCGGGTATCAACTTTGCCATCATCACATGGCGAACGTGTGGTGATGCGTTTACTCGATAAACAAGCGGGTCGTTTGAATATGACTCATTTGGGCTTATTGAAGCCTGACTATGAGCGTTTGACTCAATTGGTGCATCGACCACACGGTATTATTTTGGTCACAGGGCCGACAGGTTCGGGTAAAACCACGACACTTTATGCAGCACTTTCAGACCTCAATGACGGCTCTAAAAATATTTTGACCGCCGAAGACCCGATCGAATATCAACTGGAAGGAATTGGACAGACGCAAGTCAACACCAAAGTCGATATGACTTTTGCGAGAGCCTTAAAGGCCATGCTGCGCCAAGACCCTGATGTGGTGATGGTGGGGGAAATCCGTGACTTAGAAACGGCTGAAATTGCGGTACAGGCGTCACTCACAGGGCATTTGGTATTATCTACACTGCATACCAATACAGCCATTGGGGCGGTCACTCGTTTAAAAGATATGGGCATTGAGCCATTTTTGTTATCGAGTTCTTTGATTGGTGTTATCGCACAGCGCTTAGTACGTACATTATGTAGCCATTGTACCACTTGGCATGAAGCCGATGCGTTTGAAACACAATTATTTCAGCATTTGAATCCCAAAGCAGTACTACAATTGCCACAACCAAATGGCTGTGAGCGTTGCTCACATACAGGTTTTACAGGGCGTACCGCAATTTATGAAATTGTTCCTGTGGATGATCAAATGCGACGTTTAGTTCATGGTAACGCAGCTGAATTTGAGCTAGAAGCTTATGCACGACAACATTCAGGCTCTATTCGCGATGATGGTTTGCGTAAAGTATTGGCAGGGAAGACTACGTTGGAAGAAGTATTGCGTGTGACCAATGAAGCGGCTGAATAAGCCACTTTATTTATTTTGTTGATATTTTGATCAAGAAGTTAATATTTATGATCATTTACTTACTTCATGTTTTTTCAGTAATTATTGTAAAAAGGATTTCGATGAAACTTTTAAAATCGTTACCTCTTTGAATAATGTCTTGAGGAATTATACCTCTGTATTCGATCAGGTGTATTGATTTTTCTTGGTGTTTTTCTGCCTCTAAGTTGTCTTCAATTAGCGGTTTTATTGTGTCTCCGATGTTCGTTACAAATTTTGTAAGTGGTAAAATTTCATCTGTTGAAAGTTTGTATCTATCGTTTTTACCTGGATAGCGTGTAATGTCCACCGTACACAAAGCATAACGCCTATTTTCTTCAACTGCTCTTTGTAATTGTAGTTTACTCATAGAAACGGAATTTTGTGAGTTCCACCTCGATTTTACCTCTATGAAATAAACGGGATTTTTGTCAAGGAAAATAACGATGTCTTGACCGCCTTGTATATTGGTTGTTTCTGTTTCATTGTCGCCAAATGAAACTCTGTTTTGCAATTCCTTAGATAATTTTTCTCTAATTAGCTTTTCAATGTATGTTCCAATTTCGTATTTATGGTGAAAATCGGCTTCAGTTTCCCTTTGCTGTTGAAGCAAGATGGTTGCAGCGTTTAAAATCGCTGAAAAATTTTTTTCTTGCACAAGTTTTCCGAGTTTTTTTAGATCTGATTCTCCTAAAGTCACAATTGAAAAAATATCGTCTTTGGTATTTTCATTAGTAACAACTTCCAACATTACATTTGCCTTTTTATCATCAAGTCT
>NZ_BKFU01000013.1:0-71799 GCF_008980265.1 Acinetobacter sp. TUM15064
AACAAGGGGCGTATAACAAAAAAGAATTTATTGTTTAATCTAAAAATATATTGTTTTAACTTTTATAATCCAAAAAGTTAAAAGATGTATTTTTCCGAACTTCTCTTTGGAAAATCTTTGTGACTGATTTATCTTCCCAAGCAGCTCCAGTAAGCCTCGACAAAAAGACACGTTTAAAGTCAATTTTAGGCGGTTCAGCAGGTAATCTCGTTGAATGGTATGACTGGTATGTCTATGCAGCATTTACATTATATTTTGCGCCCCAGTTTTTTCCTGAAGGAGATGACACGGTCAAATTACTGCAAGCCGCTGCGGTATTTGCACTTGGGTTTCTCATGCGCCCAATCGGCGCATGGATCATGGGTATTTATGCCGACCGCAAAGGACGTAAATCAGGCCTAACATTATCTGTGTCTTTAATGTGTGTGGGGTCTTTAATTATTGCCTGCGCGCCCACCTATGCAAGTGTCGGCATGCTCGCACCTGCCCTATTGCTCTTTGCACGCTTATTACAAGGTTTAAGTGTTGGCGGTGAATATGGCTCTAGTGCCACTTACTTAACCGAAATGGCAGGTAAAAACCATCGCGGCTTTTTCTCTAGTTTCCAGTATGTGACCCTCATTTCAGGACAATTACTCGCTCTGTGCGTGTTGATTATCTTACAACGCAACATGACTGAAACCCAGTTGTCTGAATGGGGTTGGCGTATTCCATTCTTTATTGGTGCCGTTCTTGCAGTTGTGGTGTTCTGGATTCGTCGTGGTTTGGTTGAAACACAATCATCGAAAGATGCACAAGAACAAGCTAAAAATGGTGGCCCCAAATCAAGTGCTTTGGCATTGTTTACCAAATACCCACGACAAGCTTTTACAGTCATTATGCTGACTGCAGGTGGAACGCTGGCATTCAATACTTTCACCACCTATTTACAAAAATACTTGGTCAACACCTCTGGTTTTGAAAAAACTACAGCGACTGAAATTACCACAGCAGCCATCTTTATTTTTATGCTGTTACAACCCGTAGTTGGTGCACTATCCGATAAGATTGGTCGTAAACCCATTATGATTACTTTCGGTGTTTTAGGCGTACTGTTCACGATTCCAATCTTTAACGGCCTAGGCTCAACCAGTAGCCCAACCACTGCTTTTATGCTGTGTATGAGCGGTATGGTAATTGTGACAGGTTATACTGCCATTAATGCTGTCGTGAAAGCAGAGCTGTTTCCTGCGCACATTCGTGCACTAGGTGTTGCCCTGCCTTATGCCATTGCCAATACGGTTTTTGGTGGTACAGCAGAGTTAGTTGCTTTAAGTTTTAAAAATGCTGGGCATGAAAACTATTTCTTTTATTACATTACATTTATGATCGGATTATCCTTACTGACTTATATTTTCATGAAAGACACCAAAAAGCACAGCATGATTACCGATCACTAATCCTTTTGCTTGTTGCATATCTGAAAGATTAAAAGTCTAAATGCCTTCATTCCATGAAGGCATTTTTTATTTATCAGGGGAAAGTTTTACTCAAACTAGATCAATTGAAATATCGTGAATTAAACCTGTGTATGGCATACTAAGAACAAGAATAATGTTAGGAACTTTTTACATGAAAAATACGTATAAATTTTTAGGTTTAAGTTGTATTGTTTTAGCAGTATCTGCATGCCAAAGTACACCTCGCCAATACAATGGCAATGTTGGCTATCAAATTGAACAACAGTCTGGAACTAGTGCTACGCTTGCTTATACACTTGCAGCACGTAAAAATCAGCAGCTGGATGAAAACAAACTCCAACATGCATGCCAAAAGGTTTTAGGTTCACAGAAAAACTATAAATTGACGATTTTAAGTATCAATGAGATTCCAAATACTGCCGCAGATATGCCTCAATATGGTCGTCAAATTGGACAAACTCGCGCTACATTTGGTTTAAGTAACACACCGGACTTACACCAAGGTGAAAATTTTGCCACACGTGAAGCACTTGAAACACGACCGAGCACATTACATGTAGTACGCTATACCTGCTCATAAATCGCTTAGACTCATGAAAAGGGCTACTGCCCTTTTTGAGTTTCTAAAGTTCGATAAAAACTTACATTACGAAACTCAGGTGATTCATCTAAGTCTGGCCACGTTGTTGCACTGCGTTCATCCAACTTTATGTACTGCGGATGGCTGAAATTTTTAACACGACTATCTGCCACCCAAACCTCTGGTGCAAACTTTAAAAACTCATCTAAAAAGAAACGATTGCATTGGTCATATAAAACATCAGCAGCCAACAAAACATCAACTTGCTCTGCTTTGTAGAGATCAATTAAATATTCCAGCTCTACATTATTTAGTTCCGCATTGGCACGACAAGCATCTAAACTCACTTGGTCAATGTCACAGCAAATCACGCGCTTTGCACCCGCAATTTTGGCTGCAATCGCAACCACTCCTGAACCTGCACCGAAGTCCAACACCACTTTATCCTGAACATGATGTGGTTCAGCCAGTAACCACTGCGCCATTGCTAGACCTGAAGCCCAGCAAAAGATCCAATATGGCGTTTCATTCCAAATACGCCGAATGATTTCATCATCCAGTTTATCGGTTGGAAATACTGGAGGAATGAGCCACAGTGAAATGGGTGTTTCAGGAAGTTGCTGAGCTAAAAGCTCACAATTTGGAATCACCTCATGCAAGGCTTGAAGTAAATGATCTGGGGCTTTGGGGAATTGGAAAGTACAGCTCATAAGTCATTGAGTACTTTTATGCTTTTACTGCGGGGTCTTGCAGCTAAAGTTTGGATTGAGGAATTAGCCTTCGGCTAGACCTACTTTTGTTTTGGCAAAAGTAGGCAAAACCATAGTCATTCGCTGAACTCGTTAAATGCCACCATCTATTTAAAATAGTCGCAGAAACATTAAATAATAAAGTCTTAGCTCAAACAACAGCGAATGACGTTATCGTGTATCCAATACTCGCTTTGAGGAAGTATTAGACTACTTTAAATAATTAACCTAAAGCCTTCTCAGCCGCTTCAACCGTTTGACGAATCAATGTCGTAATGGTCATTGGGCCAACACCACCTGGAACTGGTGTGTACGCAGAAGCCACTTCTTCAATACCGACCAATTGAATGTCGCCTACACCACCACCATCACGTGGATGGAAACCTGCATCAACAACCACAGCGCCTTGTTTAATCCAATCTTTTTGGATCAATTCAGCCTTACCCACAGCACCCACGATAATATCCGCTTGCTTCACAAAGCTCGCCAAATCTTGAGTACGGCTATGGCAAATCGTCACAGTTGCATTGGCTTCAAGCAACATTGCCGCCATTGGTTTACCTAAAATTGCAGAACGACCTACAACAACCGCATGTTTACCCGCGATTTCAATGTTGTTTTCTTTCAGAATCGTCATAATACCTGCAGGCGTTGCAGAGCCATAAGCAGCCTCACCCATAGCCATACGACCAAAACCAAGACAGGTTACGCCATCCACATCTTTTGCAAGAGAGATTGCATCAAAACATGCACGCTCATCAATCTGTTCAGGCACTGGATGTTGCAGCAAAATACCATGTACATCAGGATTTGCATTCAACTTTTCAATTTCAGCTAACAATTGCTCAGTCGTGGTTTCTTTAGGTAATTCAACTTTAAGCGAGTCCATACCAACGCGGCGGCAAGCATTTCCTTTCATACGCACATAAGTTGCAGATGCACCATCGTCACCCACCAAAATTGTTGCAAGAATTGGGGTACGACCTGATTTTGCTTTTAGCGCTTCTACGCGAATTAACAAGTCAGCTTCAATTTGTTTTGCCAATGCACGACCATCTAAAACTAATGCCACGGCACATCTCCAAGTGTTGATATGAATCAATTTTGCACATAATACATGATTATTTTGAATATTTTTCACGATATGCTGTTTTTATGCGCATACGAATGAAAGTCCTATTGTTTTTTTTTCAGAGCTTGCTAATATACGCATCAACAAGACGCGGCGGGGTGGCAGAGTGGTCATGCAGCGGACTGCAACTCCGTGGACGCCGGTTCGATTCCGACCTCCGCCTCCATCTTGTTAAAGCCCGAGTGGTGAAATCGGTAGACACAGGGGATTTAAAATCCCCCGCCCACAAAGCGTGCCAGTTCGAGTCTGGCCTCGGGCACCATCCTTATACTTTTAAGTATGGTGCATATAAAGAACCCAGCGTTAAGCTGGTTTTTTTATGCCTAGAAAAAATACAATACAAAAAAGAGAGCACAATGACCCTCTTAAAACAACATATTGCCATTCATGATTATAATGGTGGCAATAAATAATGTTGTAGATCTTGTTCTAATTTTTGTTGAAAATGTGCGGGTTCAATAATTTTGATATATGGAATCCAATAACGCACCAAAGGTAAAAGTTGCATTTCATGACAAATTTTACAGGCAATTAATAAGCTGCCCGTCGTATCCTCCAATATGATTTGTTGTTCAGGCAATAACAGACGTTGCTTAAAATACAAAGCAACCTCAGGTCGCACAGATATTTTCACGATTTGCTTGTGCTTACCAAACCAAATTCCCTCACTAAGTTCTAATTGCATCAACACTTCTGGATGATGTTGAAATAACTCATTTTCATGCAAAGTCGCTTGGTCTATTTTACTTAAACGGTATGCGCGTAATTCATCACCTACAGCAGCAGCTAAATACCAACTTCCCTGATGGTGAATTAAACGATATGGATCAACATGTCGCCAACGATCATTATAAAAAAAGCTGATTTTTTGACGATTATGAATAGCATCTGCGAA
This sequence comes from Acinetobacter sp. TUM15064, assembly GCF_008980265.1. Classification (NCBI taxonomy): domain Bacteria; kingdom Pseudomonadati; phylum Pseudomonadota; class Gammaproteobacteria; order Moraxellales; family Moraxellaceae; genus Acinetobacter; species Acinetobacter sp. TUM15064. The sequence goes on from NZ_BKFU01000013.1 coordinate 4,817, forward strand.
AACCTGAAAATGTTCAGAGAACTCTCGTGCATTTTCAAAACAATAACCCTTAGCTGAAAAAATTTGGCTAGAGCGTTCATCAAGTAAATGGCGAAGAAATGACATATCCAAAGATGGATACAGTTCGGTTATTCCTGAAAGTTGAGCAAAATTCTGAATATCTTGTAACTTAAAACGCCCAAGATAAAGAGGATCTAGAAAATACTTTTTGGTGCTTTCATCCTGTAGTAAAGGTAAATATGTATTGAGACGATCAAAATCTCGCTCTATCGTTCTCGTGCTGACCTGAAACTCATGTGCTAGTTCTGCAACCCCTAATTGATACCCAGTATTTAATTTAGTCAAAATATTCGCTAAACGCTCCGCAAGGCGTTCATGTGTTGAAGCTTTACGCTTCATATTGCCCTCGCTGCACAATCAATGTTGTGTATTTTTAGTTTAATAGCCACTCATCATATTCAACATAAAGAATTGAATAATATTGATTAAATAAAAATGATCAACTTTACAGCTATCTCATGTTTTTATCAGAATGATCACTTTTGTTTAAATTTCTTTTTTAAGTCCGACTGTTGATGAGCTAAGCGTTCGATATAACGCTCAAAATGAATTAAGGCTTTATACAGCTTGTGCAAGTCATTAGGCAAAACTCGATTATGAATCACAGATCTATGCAGACGTTTAAGCGCACGAAAACCTTGTGAATGTGTGTACGATGTCGATAAAATTTTCATGACCACCCTCTTCTCTGTTTTATTTTTCATTTAAAACCACGTAAATTTGTCAGGTTTAAATTTAGCTGCAAATTTACACCGCAGTTTTGACAGGTTGTGTCGTACAGTTATCATTTTTTAATATTTGGTAAATTATTTCATTTTTTCAATATATTATTTTGATTGTTTTGTAAAAATTTCGGCAAAAGAAAAGCCGACATGATGTCAGCTCTACTTTTTATTTTATATAAATATTACAGAACTTTTACAACAACTTTACCCACGTGCTCACCCGTATCCATACACGCATGCGCCGCTTGAATCTGATCGAACTCAAAAGTTTGATAAATCATCGGTAAGCACTCACCTCTAGCCCATAACGGTGCCACATGATCTTGTAAACCTTGTGCAATCTCAGCCTTCTCAGCCGTATTTCGTGCACGCATGGTTGAACCAGTGATCGTTAAGCGCTTCATCATAATTTGACCCAACTTAACCTCTTTGGCCTTTGCTCCACCCAAAAAGGCAATATAGACCAAACGCCCGTCACGACGGAGTAGATTTAGATTCTTTTCTAAATACGGGGCACCCACCATATCTAAAATAACATCAACTCCACCATTATCCGTTTTCTCATTAATCACGTGTTCAAAATCTTGCGTCTTATAATTGATGGCATCTGTCAAGTTCGCAATGGCTTGAACTTTTTCATCTGTGCCGACTGTGGCAAAGGTTTGAATACCCAATGACTTACACAACATAAGTGCTGTCGTACCAATACCACTACTTCCACCATGTACCAATACAATTTCGCCCGCTTTGGCTTTACCCATTTGAAATACATTCGCCCAAACTGTGAAAAAAGTCTCAGGAATAGCCGCAGCTTCAACAAAGCTTACATTTTCTGGAATATGTAAAGTTTGACTTTGTGGAACCACACAATACTCTGCATAACCACCACCATTAGTCAAACCACAAACCTTATCCCCGACTTTAAATTGTGTAACGTCTGTACCAACAGCAACAACTTCGCCTGCAACCTCAAGTCCTGGTACTTGTGTTACCCCAGGTGGCATCGGATATAAGCCCTGACGTTGTAGAATGTCTGGACGGTTAATACCAAATGCATGCACCTTCACCAAAACTTCATCAGCTTTTGCTTCTGGGATCGTCACTGTTTCATAAGCTAACTTATCCACACCGCCCGGCTCAGTAATAATGACCTGCTGCATTTTTGTTTGTGACATGATTATTCCCTATGCTTTGAATATTTTTCAAGTTTCATCGACGTATTTGATCATAGAAGTAAACTGAAATGAAGAACACCGTACTTATGTATAGTCTATTCACTATTTTTCGCTGTGATATTCCACGCTCAAATCAGAATCAAAGCAAAAAGATTTTCAGCCCATAAACAACAGCCTTTAAAACATCATCTAAACCATGTTTATTCAAAGTACAATGCTTATCAACCAAATAACTTGAGTTTTAAGATTGATCTGGCAGATGCACAAACCGCATTAGAAATTTACGGACGAGAGGCAAAAACAGCATAATCAGAGGAAATGCAATCAGCCAAGATAAACTCCAGCTTTTTAACCAAAGCTGAAATAAGCCATCCACCAAACCCTTATTCAACAATAAATTAAACGCAGAAATTGAGCCACTCATTAGCCCTGAAAGTAGTAACGGCATCAGCCAATTCAGATGTTTGATATGAATTTTTAGGCGCGTATTCAACATAAATGACCCAATTAAAAATTAACCTTGCTTCTGCGTTTTAACGGTTTGTTTTAACGCCTTCATAAATTGCCCGAACTGAGGCATGAAATCTTTAAATAATGGAAGCTCTTTATGCTCCAGCATCACTTCACTAAATAGCTTTAAGCCAACAGCAAATGATTTTGCAGCTTCATCATCAAGCATTTGACTGCTTTGAATCATCTCTAACACTTTAAAAATGTCGTCGTGGTTATAGCTGTTAAAACTTAAAATATCGGTGTAACTAGACGGGTTACCTTGCGCATCGGCAATATGTTTGAGTGTAACTTCATAACGATGTTGTTTCATTTTATTCTCCTAGAGACATGCAATATTCACTGCAGCCCGATCAACTTCCGCAGCAATCGCCCGAATTTGTTCAGGACTCAATTCGCTATGCTGAATCTTAAGCCGTAGAGAAGCTTTTAGATTTTCCATAGCACGTTTAATATCAAGATATTGCTCATTATTTTGAATTTGTTTACGGGTATCAAAACGCACCAAAATTTTCTCAATCCCCCCTTGCTCAGCCTCAAGATGTTGCAAACCCAAGGCCGTTATACAGTATTGCTTACGTTTATCCTCACCCAATTCAACGCGAACAAACTGTTGCTCTTCTAAATAGTTCAAAGTTGGATAGACGGTTCCTGCACTTGGACAATAGCCTCCTCCTACAATCTCACCGATGTCTTTAATAATGTCGTAACCATATTTGGGTGCCAACGAAATAAGATGCAGTGCTAAGAGCTTCATTTGTCCTGTTTCAAATAAACGTCGCTTACGTAAAACAGGAGATCCGTCCAATTCGACAATAGCTTCAGACTCAAGAGCATTCGACATACATAAGATACAACTTAAAATTATTAAGATATATCTTAATATGTTTTTAGATTATTTCAAGCACTAAATTTCAAACTAAAATCATCATTAAAAAGTGAAGAATTTGAATATCTAAGCGTTAAAACATAAATCAATACGTTCGATCTCATTGATGTAAACACCCAATATCGTTAAAATTTGCGTTATGTCTTTGCGCCTATACACTCAAGTAAACGCAGACCAATAGCTTAAAACTTAGAATTAATTACAATGACAGATCAACTCAGAAAAAAATTTGAAAACCTACAACTCAATGCTGGGCAAGGCAAGATCAGCGCATTTCTTTCTATGTCCTTAGGGTTTTTGGGTATTTTTGCTGCCTTATGTTTTTTGTTTCCTAGCGTCCTAACCACACCTGAACTACGCCCGCTTTATAGTAAACACTATGATGCTTTTTACTACGCCTTGCTGTTCGGTATTGTCATCAGTGCTGGTTTTGGTACTTATAGTGCAATCATTAAACAGAATAAATACGGTTTTTATGGTTTATGTATCACCATTTTGGCAGCTGTTTTAGGTTGTGGCTTAATCAAAGCACCGATATTACCTGCGCTACCGTTTTATGCAGGTTTTGATTATTTTGTTATTACTTTAATCATCCTTGCTTTGGTTTTTATCCCGCTTGAAGGATTCTTTGCAAAAAATACTGAACAGAAAATCCTGCGCGTCGGCTGGGTCACAGACATGAAATATTTCATGTTTAGCCATATTGGCATTCAGCTTTTTTCGTTTTTAACGGTTATGCCTATTCAGTATTGGATTACGCATATTCCCAATAACCCAATAGTGCCTTATGTACAAGCGCAGCCCATCTGGTTGCAGTTTATTGAGTTATTGATTGTGGTGGACTTCACCACCTACTGGTTGCACCGTGCGATGCATGAAGTGAATTTCTTATGGCGCTTTCATGCCATTCACCATTCAACCGAACAAATGGACTGGCTAGCCTCTTCACGCTTACACATCGTTGAAGTGTTAATGACTCGTTTTATCGCAACTTTACCAATTTTCTTGTTAGGCTTTCATACCTCTGCAGTATTTGCTTATTTGGTCTTTATTTCTTTCCATGCCATTTTTATTCACTCCAATGTACGTTTCCGCTTTCCCTATCTGCGCTGGTTAATCGCAACGCCTGAATTCCATCACTGGCATCATTCTTCTGAAAAGCCTGCGATTGATAAAAACTATGCTGCCTTTATCCCCCTCTATGATGTGATGTTTAAATCCATTTATATGCCCAATCATTTAGCCAGTGTATATGGCACAGTTGGCTATAAAATTCCTAACAGCTTTGTGAAGCAGTTTACTTGGCCATTTAAACGCTATGTGAATAAGTTGAAGAAGCGATTAAACAAAAGCAATGAATCTCCCTAATAAAGCCAATTGATTGGTAATCTAACAATCCAAGCTTAGTTCATCCCATTCATAAGCCGTACCTAAAGAGAAGGCCGACACCATTACAGGTTTTCTCTTTTATTTTTAGTCTATCAATTCTAATTTAAACTATGCTCGCACTTTAAACGTTTTCACCATTCGATCACCTACACTATCCAAATAACACAACAGAACCACCTCACCTACTCCATTACAAGTACTGGCGTTTACCACATTAACCGCCCTAAGGGATATTGCATAACATTAAATGATTGTTAAAAAACCATTTTTTTATTTAGATCACCTTTAAACACGCAACATAATAATAAAAAACCCACCTTACGGTGGGTTCCTTTCAAATTAGCCAAATCTATTAAAGACGAACCAATTCAACAATTTTATCAGCCAGCTCTTCAACCGCATCTTGCGTAAATGCGACATCTGTACCGTCTACAAGGTCAGTCACCACAACCACACCTGTTTCACGTACTAGCGCAACCTGATCAGCAGTTAAACCTGCTTTCGCAATCGCAACCACACCTTGTTGAATTAACAAGTTTTCAAGTACTTGTGCATTTTCAAGTGCTTTCACAGATACAGTTACCGCAGCAGGTTTTTGACCTAAACGTGCAGCACGGTCTTCCGCTGTGACAGGGTTGCTATGAGCAGACCATTCCACAGACTCTTCCACCATACCCGCACCAATCGTCACGTTGTTTAAACGGTCGATGAAGATAAACGAACCTGTATAACGGCTGTCTTGGTAACAATCAAATACCACGGGCGCATCAAACTCAACGGTAACATTAGCAATAGCGTTCAGCTCAAGACTATCCACTTGCACCTTTTCCAATGTGTTGACATTGGTACGGTAGTTAATTGCGGTCACTTTTGCAGGAACAGTTTGCGTGCCTACTTTTAAGTTATACAGCTTACCAATCACCAGTGGTTGATCTGCCATCCAGACCACAGTAGCATTCACTGAACGTGAAATTTCTGGCGCCGTTTGATCTGCACGTACAAGTACGTTACCGCGTGAAATATCAATTTCGTCATTCAGCGTCAACGTCACCGCTTGACCTGCAACAGCACGCTCTAAGTTACCATCATAAGTAACAATTTCTTTGATCGTTGATGACTTACCCGATGGTAAAGCCACGATTTTGTCACCTACCGATACATCACCTAACGCAACCGTACCACAGAAACCACGGAAGTCGAGGTTTGGACGGTTTACATATTGCACAGGGAAACGGAAATCATTGGTCACTGAACTGCGGTTAATTTCTACCGACTCAAGTGTACCCATCAACGTTTCACCGGTGTACCACGGCGTATTTGGTGATTTATTGACAACGTTATCGCCATTCAATGCTGAAATAGGCGTAAAGATAATGTTGTTTGGCTTACGGTCACCGAGTTGTGCAACAAAGTTTGCATACTCTGTCTGAATTTCATTGAAGCGTGCTTCAGAAAATTCCACCAAATCCATTTTGTTAATCGCAACAATAATGTTCTTAATGCCAAGTAAGCTTGCAATATATGTGTGACGACGTGTCTGAGTTTGTACACCATAACGCGCATCAATCAAGATAATCGCAAGATCACAGGTCGACGCACCCGTTGCCATGTTACGCGTATATTGCTCATGTCCTGGTGTGTCAGCAATGATGAACTTACGTTTTTCAGTTGAGAAATAACGATAAGCTACATCAATGGTAATACCCTGTTCACGCTCAGCTTGTAGACCATCTACAAGCAGTGCCAAGTCAGGAGCATCACCTGTCGTACCGACTTTTTTAGAGTCGCGAGTCACCGCTTGCAATTGATCTTCATAAATCAATTTTGAATCATAAAGCAAACGACCAATTAAAGTTGACTTACCATCATCGACATTACCGCAAGTCAAAAAACGCAATAGGTCTTTATTTTCATGTTGTTTTAGATAGCCCAAGATATCTTGGCTAATCAGTTCTGATTGATGAGACATTGCTCAAAACTCCACATATTCTTTAGAAATCGGTTTTTAATCTCTTTAATCCCTCTAAATCTCCCTTTGTTAAGGGAGACTTTCCCCTTTACAAAAGAAGGGCTTTTCTCCTCTCTTAGAAAAAGATGAGCAGCACTGCTGCGCAAGGGGAGAGATTTATCAACAGTTAGAAATAACCTTCTTGCTTTTTCTTTTCCATCGAGCCTGCTTCATCATGGTCAATCATACGACCTTGACGTTCAGAGCTGGTTGCAAGCAACATTTCTTGGATAATTTCAGGTAGGGTATTTGCCGTTGACTCAACTGCACCCGTAAGTGGGTAACAACCAAGTGTACGGAAACGTACCGATTTCATTTGTGGAACTTCGCCTTCTCTTAAAGGCATACGTTCATCATCAACCATAATCAGCGTGCCACTACGCTCAACCACAGGACGTTCTGCAGCTAAATAAAGTGGAACCAATGGAATACTTTCCAAGTAGATGTATTGCCAAATATCAAGCTCAGTCCAGTTTGATAATGGGAACACACGAATACTTTCACCTTTGTTCACTTTACCGTTGTAAAGATTCCAAAGTTCAGGACGCTGGTTTTTCGGATCCCAACGGTGTTTCGAGTCACGGAATGAATAGACACGTTCTTTAGCACGTGATTTTTCTTCGTCACGACGCGCACCACCAAAAGCTGCATCAAAACCGTATTTATCAAGTGCTTGTTTTAAGCCTTGAGTTTTCATGATGTCGGTATATTTTGAGCTACCATGGTCAAATGGGTTAATGCCCGCATCTTTCCCTTCTTTGTTTTGATGTACGATCAAATCAAAGCCATGCGTTTTTGCCATGTTGTCGCGGAAAGCAATCATGTCTTTAAATTTCCAGCCTGTATCTACATGTAGAAGCGGAAATGGAAGTTTGGCAGGATAGAACGCTTTTAACGCCAAATGCAGCATCACTGCTGAATCCTTACCAATAGAATAGAGCATGACTGGGTTTTCAAACTCAGCAGCTACTTCGCGGATAATATGAATACTCTCAGCTTCAAGCTGTTTAAGATGAGTAAGTCTTTCCTCATTTAATGACATTGACAGCACCAACTCACAAAAATCGTGTACTTATTACACATTCAAAAATATATATTCATTATAAAGATTTAGTTATGCACGCTATTGCTTGTTTTATTATATTTATATGCAAAAAGCTCATATAAAACAAAATTGATAAGCCCTATTAGTTTTATTCAACAACTCCAACGCTCAAAATAAATGCAGATATTACATTAACTTCCCCTGTCATATTCAGTGTTTTAAGTACTTTTGTGATTGATATTTCATCTAAGCACTAGCTATGCCACCTGCACTAAAAACTCTACAGTAAATTTTTCATCTACTTATTTTATTCTATGTCTAGACCAAACCTCACAATAGCAACGATAAAAAGTAAATTAGACGCAGCTCAACTGGCTGGGTTCATATATCAACATAATAACCACATGCTGATACTACAAGAAGCACTCAATGAAGCAGGCTCGATCTTTCCCAGCTTTGTACAACACGAACATAGTACAGACCAAATTGGCATGCAATTTGGTCTACGACTTTCGCAGTATGACTGCAAAATTTTGAAGCTTGAATTTTTGATCGGTATTACACATAGCAACCAGGACCGCAGTTATGAAATCGGTATTGGGCATTTAAAAGGAGATGAACAAGCATTTAATCTTAATTACGCTTTTTATAATTATCCCAAAACTTTTTTCATATTGAGTTGCCCACTCTATGCCACATCCGCCCAACTCCTGCATGAAATTGAACAGCAAATCTTCAATCAACCTAAACTCGATTTTTTAAATACTGCGATCAAAACCAATCCACTAGGTGAACAAGTCGTCTGGATGAAAGATTTTATCTTTCAGCAAGCATTAGACATGAAAGTTCGGATTCAAAAGGCTTTACACTGAATGCTGAAACCATCAAAAAAACCCGCATTTCATTGAGAATGAGATGCGGGTTTTGTGTCTCAGTAAACTTAATTTTTATGACGCATGTGTGGGAACAAAATCACATCACGAATACTCGCTGCATTAGCAAATAGCATCACCAAACGGTCAATACCAATACCCTCACCTGCTGTTGGAGGTAAGCCGTACTCAAGCGCCTCAACAAAGTCTGCATCATAGTGCATTGCTTCATCATCACCCGCATCTTTTTCTGAAACCTGTGCTTGGAAACGTTCAGCTTGGTCAATCGGGTCATTCAACTCTGAGAAACCATTGGCAAGTTCACGACCACCAATAAAGAACTCAAAACGGTCCGTAATGTGTGGGTTGTGATCATTACGACGTGCCAATGGCGAAGTTTCAGCAGGATATTCTGTAATGAAAGTCGGCTGGCGTAACTGAGTTTCAACAGTTTCTTCAAATACGATAGTTTGCAGTTTGCCCAAACCAAAACCTGGTTTCACCTGCTCTTTCAGTTCTTCCTGCACAAATTTTGCTAAGAATTCACGGTCATTGACATTATCAGGCGTGAACTGTGGGTTGTGCGCAAGAATGGCATCAAACATCGAAATTTTCTTGAATGGACCTTTGAAGCTATACACTTCTTCACCATAAGGCACATCGGTTGAACCCAAAATGTCGAGCGCTAAGCGTTCAAGCATATTTTCAGTCAGTTCCATCAAGTCCTTATAATCTGCATAAGCTTGATAGAATTCAATCATGGTGAATTCCGGGTTATGACGTGTCGAGACACCTTCGTTACGGAAGTTACGGTTAATTTCAAACACACGCTCAAAACCACCGACCACCAAACGTTTTAAGTAAAGCTCTGGCGCAATACGTAAGAAAAGTGGCATATCCAAAGCATTATGATGTGTTTCAAATGGACGCGCTGACGCTCCACCTGGAATCACATGCATCATCGGTGTTTCTACTTCCATGAAGCGCTGTTCGGTTAAGAACGCACGAATGCCTGAAACCACTTTGGCACGGATTTCAAAAGTCTTACGTGTTTCTTCGTTCACAATCAGGTCAAGATAACGCTTACGATATTTAACTTCAGTATCGTTTAGACCATGGAATTTATCTGGAAGTGGACGAAGCGACTTGGTTAAAAGCTCAAAATGTTCGATATGCACATAAAGGTCACCCTTACCTGAACGACCGATATAACCTTTCACCGCGATAATATCGCCAAGATCTAGGCTCTTAATGGTTTCTAAAGTTTCAGGTGCTAACTCTTTACGCGCCACGTATAACTGGATACGACCCGTCATGTCTTGGATCACGATGAATGAACCGCGGTTCAACATCACACGACCCGCTACAGACACATAAACATGCTCGGCTGCTTCAATCTCTTCTTTGCTTTTGTCTGCAAATTGATCTTGTAAGTCTTGCGCATAATGTTCACGTTTAAACGTGTTTGGCCATGGGCTAGTGCCCGTTTGTTTGGCTTGATCTTCAATCTGCTTTAACTTGGCATGACGCTGTGCAATTAAATCGTTTTCGGAAATGGCTTGTTCAGAAGTCGATTGAGCGTTTTGTTGCGTCATCTCTGCCTCGTATATGTATTAAAAAACGGAAGTTGCATAGCATAGCAGAATTCTGGACGAATGAGCATCATCTAAAACCAAGCGATATATAAAAAAGTCTTTGTTCTGTTGATTTCAAACCTAAGAACTAACTGTCGATATACTCAGCTTTTTTCTTAGACCAAAAGCTAACTTCCTTTCAATATGAATCACTCTACAATGAATGTTATAAATCGTGGAAAAGTAAACTTTTCGCCACCAATAAAATAATTTAATTTTTGATTGAATGACAATATATGAGCAGATGCGAATCTAAAATTTTGTTTTTGCATGGATTAGACTCTTCCCGTGAGTCCACCAAATTCCATGCGATTGATGCAAAACAAAAGTTTTGTATCGACATTGATTATCGCTATCTGAACTTTTCTACTGTAGCCAGTTTTTATGACGATATTATTGAGAAAATAAAACCTGAAATTATTGTAGGGCATTGCATTGGGGCATATTGGGCGTTGAAAATGTCACTGACACATCAAATTCCATGTGTAATTGCCAATCCTCGTTTAGCACCAGATTTCCGTGATGATTATCCAAGTATTAATGATACAGACCTAGACCACAACGTTCCCCAAGTCGCCTACTTGGAGCTCGGCGATGAGCTGATTGATATGTATGCGGCACAGGAAATATTAGAAAATTATATGCTGATACAAGCCGTTGAAGGTGGACACCACCGATTACTGAAACCTGAAAATATCAATCAATTGATTGAACACCTAGAACAACAATATTTGTATAAATAAAAAGCCTTGGATCATCCAAGGCTTTTTTAACGCAATTATGCTGCTACAGATTCTGGCTTAGATTTGTCATCTAGTACAGACCAAATTTCTAAACCTAAGTCAGCATGCAAATCAGGTAAATCCAGAAAAATACTTGCACCCAATACTTCATGATGGCATTTTTTCACCAACTGCTTCACTGCTTTTAATGTCCCGCCTGTTGCTAGAACATCATCTACAATTATCACTTTTTGTGATGCTATATTCGCTGCCATTTCTAAGCGATCTAAACCATACTCCAAACTGTAGCCAACGCCTACAACTGGTGGTGGCAGTTTACCCGCCTTGCGTACTAACAACAAACCTTTGCCCAACCGTTGTGCAAGCAAGCTTGCAAGTACAAAACCACGCGCTTCTACAGCAACAAAACTGTCTACCTCAGCCAACTTCTCCGCAGGAATACTTGCAATCAGTGCATCTGTAAGTGGCTCAAGATTACTCATGAATAATGGCGTTAAATCGAAGAAACAAATACCTGGTTTTGGGAAATCTTGGACCGTACGAATGTGAGACCACAGCGTTGTAGACAAGTTGCTCATAGGAGATCAATGAAATTTGAAAAAGAATAGATGAATTTTACAGCAAATCTTGCAGAAAAACAGCCAAAAACTCCCGACATTCCAATACAGAAACTTAGTAAAGTTTTATAAGTCATTGTTTTTAATTATATCATTTATTTATTAAATATTAGGTATATATTTATCTAATCATAAAATAGCAATTTAAAGAAAGATATGCAGCCCGACTTTAGTCTAAGGCATGAATTTTACTGAGATAAAAACTTAAGCGAATACCCTCATTTAAGCAATTTTCATCTCTATATTCTGCATACGCTCAAAATACAATCTGGTTTTAAATGATACGTTTTGTCCTTAGCATCGCTTTTAGCTCAAACATTCAATCATTAAACTCCGATATTTACTTTACATTCGTAATAGAACTGCGTAAAAATTTAGATTACATGAGTATGCTACTAAAGTCAGATCAATAGCATTTTGCTTAATGGATTATTTTGCTGAACCCTTTCTTGTTCAGCGTTTTGGAGAGTCAAATGAAGAAGTATCAATGCATCGTTTGTGGATGGATTTATGACGAAGCAGAAGGTTGGCCGCAAGATGGCATCGTGGCGGGTACCAAATGGGACGATATCCCAGACGATTGGACTTGCCCAGATTGTGGTGTGTCAAAAATTGATTTTGAAATGGTTGAAATCTAATTTCTAATGTTAAAGACCATGCAGCATGGTCTTTTTTTACGTCCTTAAAATAATCTCCGGAGAACCTTATGCATCCCATCGTCATCATTGGCTCAGGTATGGCAGGCTATGCTGTAGCACGTGAATTTCGTAAGCTCAACCCTGAACAAGAACTGCTCATGCTCTGTGCAGATGATGCGACTAACTATGCCAAGCCAACCTTATCCAATGCCTTTGTGGCGAATAAAGCACCTGAACAAATTGCTTTGGGCGATGCTGAGAAAATGGCAGCCCAGCTCAAAATGCAAATTGCTACACACACTTGGGTCAAAGAAATTCATGCAGAACAACAACAGTTGACCTTAATTAAAGATGGTATGGAATCTACACAGCCCTACTCACAATTGGTTTTAGCGGTAGGTGCAAATCCAATTCGCCTTGCGATTGCCGGTGATGGCAGTGAAGATTTTCAAGTAGTCAATAACTTAGATGACTACAAAACTTTCAGGGCTGAACTCGAAAAGCGTGCAGATAAGCGTGTCGTGATTTTAGGTGCAGGTCTGATTGGTTGTGAATTTGCCAACGACTTACAACATACAGGTCATCAAACCACAGTAATTGACTTAGCCAATCAACCATTGGGACGTCTCTTACCCGCACATGTTTCCAGTGCATTTAAGGAAAACCTTGAAGCAACGGGTATACATTTTGTCCTTGGCACCACAGTTGAAAAAGTGTCTAAAATTGAAAATGGCGACTATGTTGTAACTTTAGCCAGCGGTCAGTCTTTAGTGGCAGATGTCGTGCTATCTGCTATTGGCTTACAACCGAGCATTTCCCTTGCAAAGGATGCCGATATCCAAACCAGTCGCGGAATCGTAACCAACGCACAACTTGAAACGAATCAGCCTCATATTTATGCCGTAGGTGACTGTGCAGAAGTGAACGGGTTGCTACTGCCTTATGTTATGCCGATCATGCAGCAAGCTCGCGCACTTGCAAAAACCTTAAATGGTGAAAAAACCGCCGTACATTACCCTGCTATGCCTGTTGCAGTGAAAACCCCTGCTGCACCGTTGACCGTTTTACCTGCACCAATTGGTGTTGACGTAAACTGGGAAACAGAAGAGTTAGACGATGGCATGATTGCCAAAGCCCTAGATAGTCAAGGTACACTTCGTGGATTCGTACTACTGGGTGCGACGGCTGGAAAACAACGTTTAGCATTGACAAAACTGGTTCCAGACTTGATTCCTGCACAGGTTTAAGGTTTAAATAAAAGGACATTTATAACAATAAATGTCCTTTATGTGAGGATGACAACAATGAATAGCGCACTCCAATATAATCTTTCCCCCTATACCTCCTTCATGCGCGAAACCAAAGTCGACTTAGGTAATGGCATTGAACTCCATGTTGAAATCGGTGGTGAAGATCATCATCCCACCATTGTTTTAATTATGGGTTTGGGAGCGCAACTGCTATTTTGGCCTGACTTTTTTTGTAAATCACTGATTGACCAAGGTTTTCGTATTATTCGCTTTGACAACCGTGATATTGGCTTATCTTCAAAAATTAAACATCAAGGGCCACGTTTAAACACACTTAAACTGATGGGACGCTTTGCTTTAGGTTTAGATAACCGTGGTGCACCCTATGACTTATACGACATGGCAGATGATGTTTCTTTGCTTCTAGACCGTTTAGGTTTGGATGAAAGTTATGTGATTGGTGCATCCATGGGCGGTATGATTGGGCAAATTCTTGCAGCACGTCATCCGCAAAAAGTAAAAAAATTGGGGCTGATGTTCACCAGCAACAATCAACCTCTACTTCCTCCGCCTTTCCCAAAACAACTCTTTAGTCTCATCGGCAGACCTGAATCAACCGATGAAGAAGGAATTGTCAGCCACTCTTTAAAAGTGTTTAAGATCATAGGCTCACCAGGTTATCACAACCAAATAGAAGCAATTCAGACATCTCGCAAATTATATCGTCGAAGTTATTACCCAGCGGGTGTACTTCAACAGTTTTTAGCAATATTATGTACAGGTTCTTTATTGCAACTGGACAAACAGATCCAACAACCAACCCTTGTGGTGCATGGTTCTCGGGATCGTTTACTTCCGCCTAGCCACGGAAAAGCCGTTGCAAAGGCAATTGTGGGTGCTAAATTTGAATTAATTGATGGAATGGGGCATGATATCCCACCGCACTTCATTCCAAATCTTAGCGAATTATTTGCACAACATTTTAAATCATAATCATTAGGACACTATGGCTGCATTACCATCCTTAAGACAGCTGTCATATCTCGTTACACTGTCAGAAACGCTGCATTTTACTGAAGCCGCACGCCGTTCATTTGTAACCCAATCGACTTTGTCGGGTGGGATTATGGAGCTTGAACGCCTACTCGGTGGCGTACTTGTAGAGCGTGATCGTCAAAATGTGCGCTTAACGCCCCTAGGTGAGCAGGTTGTTGCACGTGCTCGTGTTCTACTCGCAGATGCTCAAGACCTGATGCGTTTAAGCCGAGAAATGAGCGAGCCGCTCACTGGTGATTTACATTTAGGTGTTATTCCAACCATTGCTCCGTTTATTTTGGCGCAATTGTTAGATGAAGTGCATAAGCAACTGCCTAAAATTCAATTACATTTGCACGAAGCACAAAGTGAGAAAATTGTAGAAAAACTCGAACATGGCAATTTAGACATGATCGTTTTGGCTCTACCTTTTGATACACGTGGCCTCAAAGTTGCTGAAGTTGCAAAAGAAAGCCTATTCTTAGTGTGTAATAAAGCGGATGTCCCAAGTAGCCAAGCGAACAATTTAGATGACTTAGATTTATCGCGTTTAATGTTACTGGAAGAAGGTCATTGTCTGCGCGATCATACGCTCAGCGCCTGCCCGATTGGTGAACGTAAAAATGACCATCGCTTAAAAGCAAGCTCTTTACCGACATTGGTTGAAATGGTATCGGCTGATCTTGGTTTTACTTTATTGCCAGAAATTGCAGTACGTACCAATATGATCAAAGCCAATCCAGACTTACTGGTTAAGCAAATTGAAGCCGCACCAAGCCGTACTTTGGCTTTGGTAACACGTAAAAGCACCCCGTTACAAAGCGAATTTGATGTGTTACTACAAATCCTGCAAAAAATTACTCAAGATCTGCACTAACCTTATTTTAGTGCATAAAAAAGGAGTCAAACATGACTCCTTTTTTTGTGCCTGAATCTTTTGCAGATTCAGGCACAATCCCTAAAATTATTTAATCACATCGAGTAAATAACGCTGTGCATTATGCTCGGTTTCATCCTCCGCAAGCGTCGCACGTATCCATGTTCCGTCACCCTGTAATAACCACGCTTGTTGGTTATCTTGTAAATAAGTTAACAAACCCTGCTGATAAATACGTTTTTTCAAAGCAGGATCTTCAATTGGGAAACATGCCTCAACACGATTAAACAAATTTCGATCCATCCAGTCGGCACTCGACCCATAAATACGCGCATCACCATTATTACTAAAGTAGAAAACGCGCGTATGTTCTAGGAAACGTCCCACGATTGAACGTACACGAATATTTTCTGAAAGCCCTGGCAAACCCGGACGTAGACAGCAAATAGAACGAATAATGAGATCAATTTGCACACCTGCCTGCGATGCCTCATACAGTTTATTGATCAGTTGCACCTCGGTCAGCGCATTCACTTTCACAATAATTTGTGCTTTCTTGCCTGCTTTGGCATTGGCAATTTCATCATCAATAAAGTTGATCAGTTGAGCATGGAGCGTAAAAGGTGCATGGAGTAGCTTTTTCAGCTTCGCCATTTTCCCCATACCTGTTAACTCTTGGAAAATACGGTGTACATCTTCACACAGCTCTTTATCGGTGGTGAGCAAGCCATAATCGGTGTAAATACGCGCATTACCCGCATGGTAGTTACCCGTTCCCAAATGTACATAACGAACAAGTTTATTATTTTCACGGCGTACCACAAGAATCATTTTGGCATGGGTTTTATAGCCCACAATGCCGTAAACAACTACTGCACCCGCTTCTTGTAACACATTCGCCACTTCAATATTTGACTCTTCATCAAAACGCGCACGCAGCTCAATCACTGCGGTAACTTCTTTCCCATTACGTGCCGCTTCTGCTAGGACTTGTACAATTTCAGAGTCTGCACCACTGCGATATAGGGTTTGTTTAATCGCCAACACTTGTGGATCACGAGCCGCCTCACGCAATAAGTTAATCACAGGTGCGAAAGACTCAAACGGATGATGTAGTAAAATGTCCTGTTTCTGCATGGCAGAAAACATACTTTCCGACTTTTTCAATACTTTAGGAATAACTGGAATATGCGCGTCATAACGTAGATGTGGACGTTTAAAATTTGACAATAGACGTGCTAAATTTACAGGTCCTTCAACTTTGTATAACTGCTCTTCATGTAAATCAAATTCATCAAGCAAGTAGTTATAAATATGCGCTGGACAGTTTTGTGTCACTTCTAGACGTACTGCACGACCAAAACGACGTGAGCTCAACTCGCCTTTCAGTGCCTTGGCTAAGTCTTCCACATCTTCATTGAGCGCCAAGTCGGCATTCCGTGTTACACGGAACTGATAACAGCCTGTCGCAGTCATACCTGGGAACAAATCAGATACATGCTCATGAATAATCGCTGAAAGCATCACATGGTGTTCTTTTCCACCTGTGAGTTCATCAGGTAAACGCACCACACGTGGCAAAGAACGTGGAGCAGGAACAACGGCCAAATCAATCTGACGACCAAATGCATCTTTGCCTTCCAAAGTCACAATAAAGTTGAGGCTTTTATTGACTAAACGCGGGAACGGGTGCGCAGGGTCTAAGCTAATCGGAGTTAAAACAGGTGCGACCTGTTCCTGAAAATATTTTTTCACCCATGACGACTGTGCAGGCGTCAATTCCCCACGGCGTAGGAAGCAAATGTCTTCTTCACGCAGTTTTGGCAAAATTTCTTCATTCAGAATGCGGTACTGACGTTCTATCGCTGCATGTGCAGTCTGCGAAATTTGGTCAAGTACTTGACGAGGGGTTAAACCATCAGGGCTACGGCTTTCATTGCCTAAACTCAGTTGCTCTAAAACCCCTGCAACACGAATTTCAAAGAACTCATCTAAATTGCGTGAAAAAATCAGTAAAAAATTCATCCGTTCTAAAAGCGGATGTAAAGGGTCTACGGCTTGTTCCAAAACCCGTAAATGGAAATCTAATATTGATAACTCACGGTTAATATAGCGGTCGTTATATGCATATTCAGGTTGTAATATAGGAGATGTGCTTGCTGCCGTATTCATAGCTAACCTTTGATTATTTGAATGCGTTTTATCATGATAAGTATGCTTCAATTTTGTGACAATTTCATAAAAAAAGCCCATTAATTTGGGCTTTTTCACAACAAAGTAATTATGGGATATCGCTATAACGCATGTACTTTCGGATCATGCGCTCGCGGTTTTGTAACTTACGGTCATTTTGATGATCTTGGTAATATTTCGGATTAGGTAAAATGGCCGCTAAAAAGACTGCTTGCTCACGACTTAGACTACGGGAGCTTTTACCAAAGTAATGTTGGGTTGCCGCTTCAATGCCATAAATATTATCGCCAAACTCTACCGAGTTCAGATATACCTCTAAGATGCGTTCTTTACTCCACATCCGCTCCATCATCCAAGTTGCAACAGCTTCTTGACCTTTACGAATGAATGAACGTTTGTTATATAAAAATAAGTTTTTTGCCAACTGCTGCGAAATAGTTGAACCACCTGCAACTACCTTGCCCGTGTCATTATTACGTTCGAGCGCTACTTGAATCCCGTCCCAGTCAAAACCATGATGTTGCATAAATTTGCCATCTTCAGCCGCAACAATGGCCTTTTTCATGTATTCACTGATCTCATCATAATCACGCCATTCGTGTTGAATCGGTTTAGACGGCTCAGACCAATAATCAATCCGCATAAACATCGTGGTTTCCACTGGCTTGTAACGCCACCACGCGAGGCTTGCAAAAATCCACAACTGTACCAAAAGCACGAAGCTGATAACGACTAACAAACTACGAACAATAAAAACTTTCATGCCAGTGGCTTACTCCAAAAATCATTTTTATTCATGCTAAGCTTGGGCAATATAGCAAAATTTTAGCAAGAATAGCATGACCGAGCTTACACCTCCTCAAATCAAAACAAAATTCGACGTACATTTATGGTGGATTACCGCCCTCATTATTACCATCAATGTTGGATTGTTTTTTTGGCAAGTCCTACATGGCATGGATGTCAGTAATCCAAGCACGGCTGATGCCATCCGCTGGGGAGCAGACTATGCACCGCTCACCTTCTTGGCTGAACCGATACGCTTATTGAGCAGTATGTTCTTTCATTTTGGTTTGGTTCACCTGATGTTGAACATGTGGGCGCTGTATATTTTTGGTAGTGTGCTGGAGCAAATGTTTGGACGTGTCTATTTTCTTGCACTATATGTCCTTGCTGGTCTCATGGGGAGCTTGCTCAGTGGCTATCTCGCCATTCAAGACAGTTATGAACTGCTCCGTATTGGCGTAGCAAATCCAGAGTTGTTACCACGAGTAGGTGCAGGGGCTTCAGGTGCTGTCATGGGACTGGGTTCAGCACTGACGGTTCTATCCCTACTACCGATGCTCCCACAGCAACGTTTTATTTTAGATAAAAAGACTTTACTGATCGTGATGGGAATCAACTTAGCCATGGGCTTTATGATTTCAGGGATTAATAATGCCGCACATATTGGCGGCATGTTGATGGGTGCTGTTTTGGCGGCACTTTGGTATCTCTCCCAAAAAAACCAACAGCGTTGGATTATGCCACTAAGCCTTGTTTTGGCGGCCTGCGGCTCGTATTGGTTTTACTTGCACTGCCAAAACCTGGTAACCCACATTCAGCCCCTATGGTCTGAAGTATTAATGATGATGCGTCAACAGCTCAATTTCTAAGATTCAACTCTTCACGCATTAAGAGATCAATCACGATTGATTGATCTCTCTCAAACTTTGTAAGGGTGGAATATCACTGAGATAACTCAAGCGATAACGCCCAATCAATGCACAAAGTACAGTCATAAAGAGCGGTAAAATGAGCCAGATTTCCCAGTGTGGCTGAATGGCTAAGCCCATGCGATAACATGCGACCGCACTTATCGCTTCAGCAAACAAACAAGAAACTACACCCGCCATAAAACCAATAAAGCCAATTTCTAAGCTAAGCATAGTTTTAAGTTTTTGCTTGGAACCCCCAAATGAGCGCAACAATGCGACTTCACGTTTACGCTCATCCATAAGTAAGTTCAGGCAAGCAATTAAAACCAAAATGCCCGAAATGCTCACTAAAACTGCAAGGATCGTGACAATCTGTACCAGTACCGTCACGATGCGCTTAATTTCATCTAAAATTAAACTGACATCAATAAAAACGGTATTGGAAAATTGTTGAATGATACTGACCAATTTCGCTTTGTCTGACTCAGGCACATAGAAACTGCCCAAATAACTGCCCGCATTTTCATCCATAGTTTGGGGCGCAAAAATAAAGAAGAAGTTTGGGCTAAAACTTTCCCATTCCACGCTTCTTAAATTTGCCACTTTGGCATGAATCACACCCTCTGGTAAGCTAAAAGTCAGTTGATCCCCCACTTTTATCCCAAGCTCTGTTGCAGTATTGGCTTCTACCGAAACTTGTCCTTTTGCTGTCAGTTTTGATACTCCAGAGACAATTACATTGTCTTTAGGATAACTGTCTGCTTGGGTTAAATTTAACTCGCGACGTAAGGAATTATTTTGCTTCACCAAATCCGTAGCAAAAGGCTGTCCATTTTTGGCAATCAGCCTGCCCCGAATATTTGGATAGAGCGGCGTACTGTTCCAATGGTTTTGTTCAATTTTCGCTTTTAACTCAGGCATGTCAAAAGGCGGTAAACCATATACAAACTGATTCGGCGTTCCTATAGGAATTTGCTGTTGCCAGCGCTCTAACAAATCGGTGCGTAGCACGGCTAAAACCGTAATTAAACTGAGTCCTAAAGCCAAAGCTGTAATCTGAAACGCAGTTTGATAAGGCGTGCGGACATAGGCAGAAACCGCATTTTTCAAGCCGCGCAGGAACTTCAAACTCAGCCAGACCACAACGTATAATACTGCACATAGAATAATAATTGCCCCAATCACCATGGCTGTCAGTACCATGTTTTCAGTCAGAACAATACTAAATAATACCAGACTTGCCGTGCCTGCAAGTAACATCCAAAACATAGACGAAACTGATTTTTCTTGACTGCGAATGACACGGATCGGTGGAGTATTCAACAGTTCCCAAAAACTCGGTAAGACAAAACCCAGTAGTACTACGGCACTGGTCAACATGGCAATCGGAATCGGCCCGAGCAGCATATCCCACGCTGAAAACGCAATACTTAAATGTGGTATCAGTTGTAACATCAACTGTAACAAGCCATAACCTAGCCCGACACCCACGGCACTCCCGACCAGCATGGCAAGCAAGAACACCACACCCAACAAGCTGAGGTAAGCCCAAAGAATTTGTGACTTCGCAGCCCCCATACAACGTAATAGCGCAATGTGATCTTGGTTTTGTTGCACAAAACGCTGACTGGTCAAAGCAATCGCAATTCCACACAGTAAAATCGTTAAGATATTCGCCAACTGCAAAAATGTGTCCAAATTTTCAATCGGTTTCATTAAACGGGTATTACCCTCACTGGCATTGCGTAAGCGTAAGCTGTTTTGTGGTTCTTCCGCATTAGGACTTTGAGTTGTCGCACTGACCTCTTCAGACGCTACATTTTGCTGCTTAAAATTTGCTTCAAACTGCTGGGTATCTTGTGTTACACCTGCCATCAGTAAACGATATTCAATGCGACTACCGACTTGTATAGCATTGGTCTTGGCAATATCCGCTTGTGAAATAATCACCGTTGGCGAGAAACCGGAAAAACCTAACTCCTGATTAGAATCATGCTCAATCAAGCCTGTAATCTTAAACACACCATCTGCAATATTGAGTTGATCACCCAATTTGACTTGTAGCAAATCCATAGCACGCCGGCTCAACCACACTTCACCCGAGGCAATGTGCTTCGCAATTGGCTGAATGCGTAGCTCTCCACGCAGAGGAAAAGCTTGATCAATCGCTTTGACATTGACCATAACAAACTGATCATTGGTATATGCCATCGAACTAAAGACAGTGACTTCGGATTGTTTTAAATCAAGCGCTGTCGCTTGTGCTTTCCATTTCGGATCGAGCTTTTCGCTGTCCGTTAGAACCAAATCCCCTGCTAACATCTCAGCGGCTTGCAACGCTACGGCGTTTTGAATTTGTTCATTACTAAACTTTAGTGCAGTCGTGGCGCTGATCGCGAGAATCAACGCAATAATCAATAAACACACACCACTACTTTTAAAACTTTGCTTCAGTAAGGGTTGAAATAAAGAATTCATTTTATCCTCCCGTTCGAGGATGTTCGATCAACTGTCCATCGAGTAATTCAAAATGCCGTTGGCACTGCTCCGCAAGCGTATGATCATGCGTTACTAAAATCAGGGTCGTACCCAACTCACGGTTCAATTGAAACAATAGTTGCTCAATTTCTCGCGCAGTTTGACTGTCCAAATTTCCTGTTGGTTCATCGGCAAAAATAATTTTTGGTTCAGCAATCAGCGCACGGGCAATCGCAACCCGCTGCTGCTCCCCACCCGAAAGTACCTTCGGTGTTTGGCTGGCCTGTCGCTCTAAGCCAACTTTTTGCAATAAACTCAAAGCACGACGTTCAGCTTCGACAAAGCTAAATGAACGATGAAGCCGTAGCGGGAGCATCACATTTTCAACCGCGGTCAGATGAGGTAGAAGTTGAAAGGACTGAAACACAAAACCAATATGCTTTAGGCGAACTTCTGCGCGCTGCTCTTCATTGAGTTTGGAAATACTTTCACCACAAACACTTAACTCACCACTGCTGGCCTGATCCAAAGTCGCCAATATACCAAGCAGTGTGGACTTTCCTGAACCTGAACGCCCTGTAATGGCCACTTGTTCACCTGCTGTGATACTCAGATTCAAATCTGAAAAAATAGTGAGTTCTTTTTGTGGAAGTTTAATCTTTTGTGTCAGTTGCTGGGCAGAAATAATCACTTGTGGCATGATGTTTACATTACTTTGAACTTGGGTCATAACATCCCTATATGCAAATATTCGTGCAAAATCGCAAATTTAAAAAACGCATAAATTCATACTTGGTTTTGATTGCACTGTGCATGAGCCCCACTTGGGTTTTTGCAAAAACCGTGATGGTTTTAGGAGATAGCATTAGTGCAGGTTATGGCATAGAACCACAGCAAGCATGGGTAAATTTACTGCAAAAACGGTTAAACCAACAGTATCCGAAACAACACAAAGTGGTCAATGCCAGTGTGAGTGGTGAAACCACCAGTGGTGCTTTAGCTCGTTTACCCAAACTGTTGCAAACGCATAAGCCGAATGTTGTGGTGATTGAGCTTGGCGGGAATGATGGACTGCGTGGTCAGCCCCCTCAAATGATTCAAAAAAATTTAGCGCAATTGATCCAACAGAGTCAAAAAGCCCATGCCACCGTGGTTGTTTTGGGAATGAAAATACCGCCAAACTATGGCACCGCCTATAGCAAGGCTTTTGAAAATAATTACAAAGTGGTCAGTCAACAATACAAAGTGAAATTACTGCCCTTTTTCTTAGAAGGTGTCGCTGGAAATAAAAGCCTGATGCAAAAAGATTTGGTCCACCCAAATGCCAAAGCACAGCCTATTTTATTAAATTTAGCTTATCCCTATATAAAAGGCGCTTTATAAAGCGCCTTTTAATCTGACCTTCTTCACTGATCAGAAGTCAAAAAAAACCACTTCACCACTTTCAAGTGAATACTCAGCACCAACCACTTGTAACTTGCCTTTGGCAATCAAACTCTCAAGCACAGCTGAACCATGACGTAACTGATTTACAGAGGCAAATACATTTGAACGCACCGCATGTTTAGACAGTTTGCATAAGTCATGTTTCAATTCGGTTTGCATCAAAGTTTCAACCGAAGGGCGTACACGGTTTACAATCGACATCAGGTTTGCAGAAGGTGGGCTATCTGGGTTCATCAAAGTATCAATCGTAGCTTGAATCGCACCACAGTGACTATGACCAAGTACCACAACCACCGCACAGTCATAACGTTCGGCAGCAAACTCCACGCTGCCAACTTGTGATGGTGCAACCACGTTGCCTGCAACACGAATCACAAAAAGATCACCCAAACCTTGGTCAAACACCATTTCAGCAGGTACGCGTGAATCAGAGCAACCCAGCACAATGGCAAATGGATTTTGATCTTCAGCCATTTCTGCCCGTTCATGGTGAGACAGTTGTTTATGGTGGGTTGTCTCACCCGCTACAAAACGTTGGTTACCCTGTTTAAGACGGCTTAAAGCTTCTTGAGCTGTTAGCATTCCTTTTTCCCACCCGATTGTTGTTAAGTCGCAATAGTTTAATCTTAGAGAAATTGATTGTCACTTGCAAAAAACATAGCTGCATATTTTTTTAATTTTTCTTGAATTTGCATTTTAGCTCAGCAGAATAGATATCCAGTTCACACTTTATCTAAATGCGGTATATCCTTTCAAACAAATAATTAATGACATTTGCATAAAAGCGATTAGAATCAAACAGACCCTTAAATAAAAATAAAAACTATTCAAAATCAGAGCATTTTTATCTTATTTGGTCAGTTTTTTCATTCATCTCCGTTTAAGGATGAACCATGATGATGCGCTCAAACCCCCTCTTAAAATACTGTTTAAAAGTCAGCATCCTGACGTGGGCATTGTCTTTTTCTTTCGCCAGTCATGCGGTGGAAAATACCATCATCAAAGACAAACTCAGTTTACAAAGCTACCTCGTTCAAGAGCGTGTTACTGCTGGCTTAAAATCCAAAACCCTTAAAGTCGATGATATTGTCTGGGCATATAATGAAGGCGGAGCAGCCGATAAACCAACGATTTTACTGATTCATGGTTTTGCTGGAAATCGGGACAATTGGAATCGTGTAGCACAGTTTCTAACGCCTTATTATCATGTAATTATTCCCGACCTTCCAACCAACGGCGATACCAAAGTCCCAGATGATTTTGATATTTCTATGCCGAATGTAACTGAGCGCTTACGCCGTTTTGTTGAAGCCATTCATATACAAGATAAGCTGAATGTTGCAGGACATTCCATCGGTGGTTCAATTGCAACGCTATATGCTGCGCAATATCCTTTTGACACGCAAAGTTTATTTTTATTGAACAGCGCAGGGATTTATAAAAATGCTAACACCAACTATGCCAAAGACCCGCAATATTTAAAGCACTTGATTGTGAGTAAACCGGGCGATTTAGATGATGTGATGCAACGTGTCATGCAAACCCCAATCAAAATGCCCTATTATTTAAAACGCGCCCAAGAAAAACAGTTAATTACTCAAGCTGAGAAAAACAGCAAAGTCATTGATCAATTGGTGACCTTAAACCGCATTTATACGACCGACTCTTTTGCCCGAGTAACCCGTAACATTGAAGCGCCCACCCTCATTTTGTGGGGTAAGCAGGACAAAATTATTAATGTCGAAGTGGCGAATGAACTCAAATCCTTATTGAAACGTGCTGAAGCTCCTGTCATCCTTAACAATGTTGGTCATATGCCACTTTTGGAAGCAGAACAGGCCGTTGCACAGCACTACCTACCTTTTCTTGCAAAAACCCAAAAGTTAAAAAACCCATTGGCTGATAAACTGATTCCACTAAATTAATTTTGTTGAGTACGTATGCAGAAACACCCGATGATTGAGCAGCTCATTGAAGCTCATCTTAATTTTTTAGATCATGAGTTTTCGCAAGCAAGTACCGTACAAAATGAATTCACCCTCTTTTATCACTGGTTTAGAAAACAAACTTTGCAGCAACTGTGGAGCTTTGAAGACATCAATGCGCTGTTGCAAAAACAAATCCTAGCCACACCTGCAACAGAACATCTGATTTCACAAATTGCAGAGCACATCAAATTTGCTTTGATTCACCCCATCAATGAATCAACAAAAATTGCCGATGTGATTCCAGTACTCACCATCGACAAAATTGCGCAGTATGTCGCGAGTAAAAGTGGGCATCGTCAACGCCTGATTAAAACTGTGGTAAATAACCCAGCTTTTTCAGCCATGATTACTCAGCTCATTCAGCACTCAATTCAAGACTATTTAAACAACTCCGTCATGACCAAACGTGTGCCGGGTGTCTCTAGTTTTATGAAAATGGGCAAGTCGGTACTTGAAACCGTCACGGACTCAAACCTAAATGACACCATCGGTCATTATTTGCAAAAGAACATCTTAAAACTCAGTCAAATGAGCGAACAAGTGTTAAATCAAAATTTTAATGATGAAAAGCTGTATCATTTTCAAGCCAATCTTTGGCATAAAATCAAAGACATGCCTTTATCAATTTTAAAAAATTATGTAGAAGTGCAAGACTTGCCTCAAACCGTCGCTATGGGTCACGAAATTTGGGAACATATACGTCAAACTAACTATCTGCAGCAACAGGTACATGATAGTGTTTATGCTTGGTACATTCGCAACCAAGAACGTCCTTTTGATTTACTCCTACGTGACTTAAATATCGACGAAGCTTTAATTCAAAATGAACTTCAAGATTTATTGAATCCTATTATTCAAGAGCTCATCCAATCACATTACTTGCGTGATCGAGCACGTTATTATTTAGAACAGTTTTATTATTCTGACCAAGCACAAGCGATTCTAAAACGATAAAAAAAGCCGCGTTATGCGGCTTTTTTCTTTCATAATTTAGAATGCATACTTCAAGCTCGCATAATAAGCTCGACCTGGTTCGTTGTAGGTTTGACTTGTCGACTCACTGTCTCTCAATTTCTGCTCATCAAAAATGTTACTAATTCCGACACGTGTACTTAAATTTTTACTAAATTTATAACCCAAATTGATACCAGCTATACCATAACTTTTTACAACGCTTGGTTTAAGCGCATCATTTGCCCCACCTGAACCAACCCCAGCTTCAATACGATTTTGAGCATATTGACGTGACTTCTGACGACCATATTGGGTATAAATAAAGTTTACATCCAGTTGGTCAGTAATATCATAATCGAAGATTGAATTGATCGTATAATTCGGCACTAAAGAAAGTGGATTGCCTGTAGACTTATCTTCCGAGTCCATCATATAAGTGAAGTTATTGGTCCAGCTTATTCCATCCCATTCCATTCCAATACTACCTTCAAAACCTTGGATTAAGGCTTCAGGTATATTTTCCCAACGTAAGACATTCCAATTCACTCCAGACGTTGTTGTAGCTGTAGCTAGAACTTCATCACCTGCTGCAATCTTGTCTTTATAATCGTTTCGGAACCAAGCCAAACTTGCATTTAAATTATCTTTTGCAAACTGTATTCCTAACTCTTTATTTACAGAAGTTTCGGGTTTTAAATCGGCATTCCCTTGAAGTAAACAACGGTTTTGAATCGTTGCAGGACACCCATTACCATTTGTTGATAACAAGTATCCTTCTGAGTTCTGATACATATTCGGCGCTTTATACGCTCTTGCTATACCACCTTTTAAAGTGAAATAGTCTCCAAGTTTTTGAGTAATATTTAGACTTGGACTCCAATTCGATCCCGATTTATCATGATCATCAAACCGAACACCCAAAACTAAATCTGTGCTATCTGTAACTTTAAAATTATCTTCCAAGTACACAGAAGCGATACGTGAACTCATATTGCTACGGTCTTTTGGAGCTATCGCATCTAGGCCTGACGCACTTCCAGTTGATCCAACCGTTGTGTTTGCTTCATCTTTAAAATCATCTTCAATCCATTCAGCACCTACAGTGATATTTTGGGGAACATAAAATTCCAGAGGAATATTCACCTCACCGTTTAAACGGAAAGTATTTAGTGTTGATGTTGATTTATCAGTTGCGGTATTAATACGACCCTCTGTACTCCCTCCAAGGCCTTCTAATAAGCGTTTATTTTTAGTTTTATCATATTGAATTATAAATTTATTATTCCCCCAATCCCACTCGCCATCATGCATTAATGAATAGCTATCACGATACATTGTATTCGTTTCACTACCGTATAGAGCTGAAAGAATGGCATTGGCTTCCGCATCCGCATTCAGTTGTGAATCCCCTGAATAAAGATTACCTTGACGACTCGAAGATGCATCAAATGTTAGTGTTTGACCATCAACAATTTGCCAAGCTAGGCGTGCTGAAACATCTTCATTCTTAACACCTTCTCGACCTGCTGCTGTACTATTGATTGACTTATTAATGTCAATCGCATCAGGCTGTGTCTTATTAAAGTTACCGTATAAGCGATAAGACAAGACATCCTTAATAATTGGTCCACTAAGATTTATACTGACACGCCCCGACTCTCCTTCTTTCGAGTCCTCTGGCTGATTCGCATAAAGTTCAACCGAACCATGAACTTCGTTTGTGACCTTTTTAGTTTTAATATTAACAACACCACCCATGGCACCTGAGCCATAACGAGCAGCCGCTGGACCACGTAATACTTCAATAGATTCAATCGCATCTGCAGGCACCCAGTTTGAGTCACCGCGGGTATCACGTTCCCCTCTCCAGCCATAACGCACAGAATTTCTCGAATTCACAGGCTTACCATCAACCAAAATCAAGGTATTTTCTGGCCCCATACCGCGAATATCAATTTGGCGGTTATTACCACGTTGTCCCGTTGCACTATTGCCTGTTAAATTTACGCCAGGCATCCGACGTACATATTCAGAAATATCATTTACAACAGGTAATTTTTCTAAATCTTTATCCGTAATAATAGATGCGCCTAGAGACTGCTTAACCTGTTCCTCAGCCGTTAATACAATCGTTTGTAATTGTGTTGTATCTTTTTCTGCCCCAGTAGTCAGCGATTCATTCGCCATCGCAAATGAACTCATTGCCCCTACAACAGCCAAAGCCAAAGTTGATCTCGTCAGATTTTTACCCATAACGCATACACCCAAATACAAAAGAAGGAGAGATTGTGTAAATTTCGTAAGGTATCTTAACAAATGATAAACATATTGCAATAAATATTGATAATTATTCTCAGTTACATTTTACCTTTAGATAAAATATAACCCCCTAATTTAAGGAGGTTATTTGGTAAAATGGTTTAAAAATTATTTGAAGTACGCGCCTTCTGCCTGCGTATGATCCGTCTGGTCAATAACACGACGTAACTCAGGAATGTGTTGTTGCAGAGTCGTTTCAACACCTTGTTTCAAGGTGACATCAATCGCTGAGCAACCTTGGCAACCACCACCAAATTTCAATACAGCCGTTAAACCATGCTCTTCATCTTCAACAACTTCAACCAATGCACAGTTACCGCCATGACCAGCTAGACCTGGGTTAATTTCAGACTGAAGAATGTAAGTAATACGCTCTTCAATTGATGCATCAGGACCTACACGTGGCACTTTCGAATTCGGTGCGCGGAATGTCAATTGCCCACCAAAACGGTCTTTATTGTAATCAATCACCGCATCCAACAAATATGGAATAGACGGTGTGTCGATATATGCAGGAAAGTCTGGATAATCTTGACGATAATCAGTTGGGATCACTTCTTCAGGCGCGCTATATGCCATACAACATTCAGCACGTGGTGTACCCGGATTTTCAACAAATACACGTACAGCAATACCAGGTGTATTTTGTTTTTCTAATAAATCACGTAAATACTCTTGTGCAGTTGGAGTAATCAATAAGTTTGGAATTTCCTCTGCAACTGCGGTGCTGCTGTTCTCAGTCGACATAACAATCATTTCCTCAAGCTGAAGCTGCTATTTTAACTGAAGATGCGGGGTAATGAAAAAAAATCAACCAAAATTGTCGGATTTATTGTGAAAGTTCATCTTTTCAATCAATTTAATGGCATTATGACTACAAGTTATTCATTTGTAGAACATCTCAGAAATGTTGCATTTACCTTTTAATCATACAGTTACAATCATTATTATTACTGTCATTATTTCTATGGTGGCATTTTCAAACCAGAATGTCATGAACCGTTTGATTTTTTGGCCACCTGCAATGCAACGTGGACAATACGATCGTTTCATTACCCATGGCTTCATTCATGCCGATGGTATGCACCTTTTGTTCAACATGTTCACCCTGTTTTTCTTTGGTAGCATTATTGAAAGTTTTTACCGCCAATATTTCTATGACTTAGGCTTCGTTTTATTTTATTTGGGTGGTTTAATTTTCGCCATTTTACCAAGTTATTTAAAACATAAAAATGATGTGCGCTGGGCAAGCCTTGGCGCCTCTGGTGCAGTCTCTGCGGTACTATTCGCTTATGTATTGTTTGAGCCTTGGAAGCTGATTTTTGTGTTTTTTATTCCTGTACCCGCGATTATTTTTGCTGTGCTCTATGTGGCTTATAGCATCTGGTCTGGCAAGAAAGGTAACTCCAACATCAATCATAGCGCTCACCTCTGGGGTGCAGCTTATGGCGTAATTATGACTGTCATTTTAGAACCACGTTTAATTCCGCATTTCCTAAGCAAATTGACTCAGCTCCCATTTTGAAACTGGGTTGACAGGCTACAAATACCTTGAATCAGGCGATAACACAAATCCAATAACATTTTCGTAGCACAGGTGGACCATGCTTTTAAGATAAGAATCAGGACAATCATGAAAGAGAGAGATTGCAATAAAAGTCATATCTATCTTTATCACATTGATGATGTTCCTTACTTTAATCGGCTGTGCTATACAAACATTTGAAGGGCATATCGTCTACGGGCCTGATCATTTTGATTATCCATCTGATCATGACGATTTTGCCCATTGTAACCCAGCCTAAAAAAGCACTATTCGCGCAAAAGTCTACTATATCGAAGGCTTTATATTGCACATACTTTTACACAAATTTGGTATGAAATGCCAAGTAAGAATTCAATTTGGCATAGATAATGTATACAACTGTATATAAATAGCAAATGCCAGTGAGATTTCTTGCATGTCCAATCCCCTAGATGGTCTTCAATTTCCAATTCATCCAAAAACACAAAAAGCCAGCACTTCACGCACTGGGAAAGAAATTATTGCGGAAGCACTAGCTAATGTCGATCATCAAATTGCTGTTGAGGTGTTGGCCGAGAAAAACTGGCGTAAACAATATCCACGCTATTTTAAATCCTTGGTTGAGTTAGGCATTGCCAATCAAACAGCTCCTATTCAAATTGCTCAGGATGGATTAAACAAGGCACATCATGTTTTTGAATTCTATCGTGACAATCAAAAATATCTTGTTAAAGATGTAATGTCGCTTGAAACAACACCCTTGCATACTATTAAACTCAAAGGTGAAAGCACTGCTCTGCCTGAGTGGTCAGTGCCTTATAAAGGCACACAGCTTAAAGGTGCGAGCTTACTCGCTCAAATCCAAATATGGTTAGAGGCTGGGGTGATTGAACCAAGCCATGCCCAAGCACTGATTGCCTGCGTTGAACATCCAGAATGGTTCGATTTATCTGATCGGACCATGGTGCTTTTTGGCGCTGCATCTGAAGCAGGTCCTCTCACATGGTTATCGCAATGGAAAGCCAATATCGTAGCGGTAGATCTACCCAATCCACGCATATGGGGCAAAATTTTAGACACCATTCAACATGGCAATGCCACCTTATATGCTCCATCTGTTGAAGCATTAAATGCGGATACGCCTGTTTCAGTGTTAAAGGAAAAGCTCGGTGCAAATCTTCTCACGCAGACTCCAGAGATCGCACAGTGGTTAGCACAAAACCCACATCAGTTAGACTTGGCTGCCATTGCGTATCTGGATGGCGAAAAGCATGTTCGTGTTTCTGTGGCAATGGATGCGATTATGCAATATGTCAGCAAACAGAAAGCGGATACCAGTTTGATGTATATGTGTACACCAACCGATGTCTATGCAGTGCCTGAGGAAGTGATCACAGCATCTGAACAAAAATTTAATGGCCGCTCTAAAACGCAACAAATGCTCAGCAAAAGTATTTCAACGCTTAGTAGACAATACTTCTTTAAGAAAAACTTACATGGTTTAGTGAGCTCAGACAATAATAAAGAATACGGTATTGCCGATTGTTTAGTGGTTGAGCAAGGACCTAACTATGCCTTGGCTAAACGCATTCAGCAGTGGCGCGCAACACTGGCACGCTCACAAGGCCAACGCGTCAGCATCAATATTGCGCCTTCAACTACAACGCACTCTGTAACCAAAAATCCATTGCTTAAAGCAGCATTTAACGGTGCAAGCTTATTTGACGTTGAAGCATTTAAGCCTGAAACAACCAATGCCATTATGGCTGCTCTATGGGTTCATGACCTGCGTAATCCTGAATCTGTAGCGAATCCAGAGATCAAACTTGAGCATCCTCTAGAACTGATGATGCATGGTGCAAACCACGGCGGACTATGGCGTGTGGCTTATCTGGCAAGAACTGCTCTACCCTTTGCAGCACTATATGGCTTTGCAGCGGACAAGCTCCCACTCGAAAAAGTGTTCGCAAAACGTAAAAAATAAGACTCAAATGCTGCTCTCTTAGGCAGCCATACGGACATAAAACACAACCTCAACTTAGAGCCAACCAGTTAAGGAGCCTCCCCTTCATCTCCTTAACTTTTTAACCCTATACGGTGAGGTCTTAGTGTTCCTAAGCTCAATATTGGTCGTTCGTTTATTCCTGCAACGTTTAGGTCTTATTCGCTAAGTAAGAAGTGAAGCATCGTAGAAGTAACATTTTGCGGTGCAATGCGCCCCACAGAAAATCTGTTCAATCTATAGATACGAAACAACTTTGCATTACAAAATAGTCCATTTTGAATGCCAATGACTGCATCTTGCATTACAAATAAATGCAATGCTTTTATTTCTGCTCAAATCGTGAGTAGTGTTAGCGTATATTAAATAAAATCGAGAATTGAAAAGAAAATGCCAGTCAGTTTATGAACTGACTGGCATTATGACTTCAAATAACGTTTTTCTTTACATTACAGATTAAACAAACTGTAGGAACAACCAGAACAAACCACCTGATAAACAGATTGTTGCTGGCAGGGTGAAAACCCAAGCCGAAAGAATGGTTCTGACAGTTGCAAAGTTCAGACCTGACTTATTTGCCACCATGGTCCCTGCAACCGCAGAGTTGAGTACATGGGTCGTCGATACAGGCATACCAAAACCATCTGCCGCAGCAATCGTAGTCATCGCCACCAGCTCTGCTGACATGCCTTGACCATAAGTCATATGGTTCTTACCAATACGCTCGCCCACGGTAACTACAATACGCTTCCACCCCACCATTGTTCCTAAGCCAAGTGCAAGTGCCACAGCCACTTTTACCCAGTTTGGAATATACTGAAGGAACGAATCGAGGTTACTACGATATTCTTTAACGGTCTTTTTCTCCGCATCAGACATCGCTGGTAATTGATCTGCCTTATCTAAACGTTTGAAAGCTGTCGTACTTAAGTACATATCATTACGTATAGAAGAAACTTCTGCCTCTGGAATATCTTTTAAATCACCATAATGTCCAACACGTTCACCCAAATGATCAGTCAAACTTGCTAATGCAGGCACAACTTCAGGAGTCATTTCTTTAGTTTGAATATATTGGGTAATGACTGCACGGGCTTTTTCATCAGCGATATCGTCATGCTGAGTATAAATTACATTTGCTGTCTGATTCGAAAGCTGTGCAAATGACTGAATGTGCTGTGAATCCAAATTCTTATTTAAAGAATAAGCCAAAGGCACAATACCAATCAAAATAAGCATGATTAAACCCATACCTTTTTGACCATCATTTGAACCGTGTGCAAAACTTACACCCGTACAGGTAAAAATCAAAATAGCACGAATCAGAGGTGGTGGTGGCTTGTTACCTTCAGGTGGTTGAAATAGTTCAAGTTGACGCTTGAAAATTGTTTTAACCAACAAAAATACGATCGCTGCAAAGGCAAAACCGATCAATGGCGAAAACAATAAAGCCTTGCCGACTTTGATCACTTGATCCATGTCTACACCCGAAGCACCACTGCCTGAATGCATCAGGTAGTTCATAATACCCACACCCAAGATTGAACCAATCAAAGTGTGTGAACTTGATGCTGGGATACCTAAGAACCATGTCCCCAAGTTCCACAAAATCGCAGCAATCAACATGGCAAACACCATGGCAAACCCTGCACCTGAGCTGACATTCATAATCAACTCGACAGGCAAAAGTGCAATAATACCGTAAGCTACTGCACCACTTGCCACCATAACCCCAAGGAAGTTACAGAAACCTGCCCACATTACCGCAACTGGCGCTGACAGTGCATTGGTATAAATCACCGTTGCCACAGCATTGGCTGTGTCATGGAAACCATTTACAAACTCAAAGCCCAACGCAATGAACAATGCCGTCGCTAAAAGGATTAGAGAGTAAAGATTCAGTGCAGGAACATGCGATAAGTCAGCAGAAAGCTGAAAGCCAATATAAATTAGCGTTGAAATAATGACCGTTAAAAACACCGGCATAAAAAATTTCGGCGTAGGTACGTGCACATTTGTCGACTTGACTTGTGTCACGTGCACCTGATCTTGGACAGGAGGAATATTAGAATTCATGCAGACGGCTAAAGAGGATATCAATATCCCCTATTGTTCAATTTAATTGTGACAATTATATGACAAATGCGTGTCACATGAAGCCAATTTTTTCATAATTGATTCATTTTAGATCAGCAGTAAATCGCCTATAGGCCTTGAAAGCACTGTGCTTGCTTAAAATTTAATTTTTCTGTGCTCATTACGCTGAATTATTTTCTTACATTTGGCTGTGTTGTCTGTAACAATCTGCTCAAATCAATCTTTCCTCATCTCTATTTATTTTCATCTATTAACATAGACGCCCTATATTTCACTTTCGTGAAAACTAAAGCTAAATCAGCCTTTTTTATTTGCAATATAGCGAATACCACTTGAATTAAGCATAAATGAATATGCTTTTCTGCTAAAATATTGCACGTTTTGAAAACCTGTTTGTGAGTTTTGAATGTCTACACTTGCCACCTTAAAAGCACTTCTTGCCGAGCGCATCCTCATTATTGACGGTGCAATGGGCACCATGATTCAGCGTCATAAGCTCGAAGAAGAAGATTATCGTGGTGAACGTTTTGCAGATTGGGCATCAGACCTTAAAGGCAATAACGACTTATTGGTTTTAACCCAGCCGCAGATTATCCAAGGGATTCATGAAGCCTACTTGGATGCTGGTGCAGACATCATTGAAACCAACAGCTTCAACGGCACACGTGTTTCCATGTCGGACTATCACATGGAAGACCTCGTTCCCGAGATTAACCGTGAAGCAGCACGCCTAGCACGTGCGGCATGTGACAAATACTCAACCCCAGATAAACCACGTTTTGTTGCAGGTGTACTCGGCCCAACCTCACGTACCTGTTCGATTTCACCGAATGTAAATGACCCTGCATTTCGTAATATTACTTTCGATGAACTGAAAGAAAATTATATCGAAGCCACTCATGCCTTAATCGAAGGTGGTGTAGACATCATCTTGATTGAAACCGTGTTCGATACATTGAACTGTAAAGCTGCGATCTTTGCAGTCAAAGAAGTATTCAAACAACTTGGTCATGAACTACCGTTAATGATCTCAGGCACGATTACTGATGCATCAGGCCGTACCTTAACGGGTCAAACCGCAGAGGCTTTCTGGAACTCGGTTCGTCATGGTGATTTACTTTCAATTGGTTTTAACTGTGCGCTCGGTGCAGATGCGATGCGTCCACACGTAAAAACGATTGCTGATGTTGCTGATACTTTTGTATCTGCCCATCCAAATGCAGGCTTACCAAATGCTTTTGGTGAATATGACGAAACGCCTGAACAAACAGCAGCGTTCATCAAAGAATTTGCTGAAAGTGGTTTAATCAATATTACAGGTGGCTGTTGTGGTACAACGCCTGATCATATCCGTGCCATTTACAATGCAGTAAAAGATATAAAACCACGCCAAATTCCTGAAACAAAACCTGCATGTCGTTTAAGCGGTTTAGAACCATTTAACATCTATGATGATTCACTATTCGTGAATGTCGGTGAACGTACCAACGTTACAGGTTCAAAAAAATTCCTACGTCTGATCCGTGAAGAAAAGTTTGCTGAGGCTTTAGAAGTAGCTCAACAACAAGTCGAAGCAGGCGCACAAATTATCGACATTAACATGGATGAAGGGATGCTCGATTCGCAAAATGCGATGGTACATTTCCTCAACCTTGTAGCTTCTGAACCAGATATCTCACGCGTGCCGATCATGATTGACTCATCGAAGTGGGAAATCATTGAAGCAGGCTTGAAATGTGTACAAGGTAAACCTGTCGTGAACTCGATTTCCTTAAAAGAAGGTTATGACGAGTTTGTCGAAAAAGCACGTTTATGTCGCCAGTATGGTGCTGCGATTATTGTCATGGCCTTTGATGAAACGGGTCAAGCAGATACGGCTGCACGCAAACGTGAAATCTGTAAACGTTCTTATGATGTTTTGGTCAATGAGGTGGGCTTCCCTGCTGAAGATATTATTTTTGACCCGAACGTGTTTGCAGTCGCAACAGGGATTGAAGAACATAATAACTATGGCGTCGATTTTATTGAAGCTACAGGTTGGATCAAACAAAACTTGCCACATGCCATGATTTCAGGCGGTGTATCCAACGTATCGTTCTCATTCCGTGGTAATGAACCTGTACGTGAAGCGATTCACTCTGTGTTTCTTTACTATGCCATTAAGCAAGGCATGACCATGGGTATCGTCAACGCAGGTCAAATGGCGATTTATGATGATATTCCAAGAGAACTTAAAGATGCGGTCGAAGATGTTGTACTGAACCAAAACCAAGGTGAATCAGGTCAAAACGCAACAGAGAAATTACTTGAAGTCGCTGAGAAATTCCGTGGTCATACTGGCGCTCAACGTGAAGCTGAAAATCTTGAATGGCGCAATGAATCAGTTGGAAAACGTCTTGAATATGCCTTAGTCAAAGGCATCACCACCTATATTGATGAAGATACTGAAGAAGCACGCTTACAATCGAAACGCCCTCTCGATGTGATTGAAGGTGCGTTGATGGATGGTATGAACGTAGTTGGTGACTTGTTCGGTTCAGGCAAAATGTTCCTACCTCAAGTGGTAAAATCGGCACGTGTGATGAAACAAGCTGTAGCTTGGCTGAACCCGTACATCGAAGCCGAAAAAGGCAATGCACAATCTAAAGGTCGTGTGTTGATGGCGACCGTAAAAGGTGATGTACATGATATTGGTAAAAATATCGTGGGCGTGGTCTTGGGCTGTAATGGTTATGACATCGTTGACCTCGGCGTAATGGTGCCTGCGGAAAAAATCCTACAAACTGCGATTGATGAGAAATGTGACATCATCGGTTTGTCGGGCTTGATCACGCCATCTTTAGATGAAATGGTGTTTGTTGCCAAAGAAATGCAGCGTAAAGGTTTTACTATTCCTTTATTGATTGGTGGCGCAACCACATCGAAAGCCCATACTGCGGTTAAAATTGATCCGCAATATTCAAATGATGCAGTGATTTATGTTGCCGATGCCTCTCGTGCAGTGGGCGTGGCAACCACCCTACTCTCAAAAGAAATGCGTGGTAATTTTATTGCTGAGCATCGTGCTGAATATGCCAAGATTCGTGAACGCTTAGCCAATAAGCAACCGAAAGCAGCTAAACTCAGCTATGCCGAATCCATTGAAAATGGCTTTAAAGTCGATACGAACTATGTGCCGCCAATTCCAAATACAATGGGTACACATGTCCTCACCAACTACCCACTTGCAACATTGGTGGAGTATTTTGACTGGACACCATTCTTTATTTCTTGGAGCTTGGCAGGTAAATTCCCGAAAATCTTAGAAGATGAGATTGTCGGTGAAGCTGCAACGGATTTGTATAATCAAGCGCAAGCCATGCTCAAAGATGTGATCGAGAATAATCGTTTCGATGCCCGTGCTGTATTTGGTCTATACCCTGCACAACGTACAGGTGCGGATACAGTCAGCGTGTTTGATGAAACAGCGCAGAATGTCACACATACTTTTGAACACTTGCGTCAGCAGTCTGACAAAGTCACAGGCAAGCCAAACTTATCTTTAGCCGACTTTATTAGCACCTCTAAAGACAATACTGACTATCTCGGTGGTTTCACGGTATCAATCTTTGGTGCAGAAGAATTGGCGAATGAATATAAAGCTAAAGGTGATGATTATTCTGCAATCTTGGTTCAGTCTTTAGCGGATCGTTTTGCCGAAGCTTTTGCCGAGCATTTGCATGAACGTATCCGTAAAGAATTCTGGGGCTATAAAGTCGATGAGACTTTGGGCAATGAAGAATTGATCAAAGAAAAGTATGTCGGTATTCGTCCTGCACCAGGTTATCCCGCTTGTCCTGAGCATTCTGAAAAAGCGGTGTTATTTGACTGGTTAGGTTCGGAAGCAAAGATTGGGACTAAGTTGACTGAACACTTTGCCATGATGCCACCTTCTTCTGTAAGTGGTTTCTATTATTCACATCCTGAAAGTGAATACTTTAACGTGGGTAAGATTTCTCAAGATCAGCTTGAGGATTATGCCAAGCGTAAAGGCTGGACACTGGATGAAGCGAAGCGTTGGTTAGCACCGAATTTAGATGATTCGATTGGTTAATTTAGAATAAAAAAAAATCTCCCCTAACCCCTCTTTTCCAAAGAGGGGGAATGTCATGTGATTAAATAAATTACGTGACAGTTCCTCCCTTTTTAAAGGGAGGTTGGAAGGGATTTATACTTTACAATTTTAGCCTGAATATTGCCCACTCTAACTTTCATTTTACATGACCATATTTTTTTATTTTTAATGGGTTCTGGATACTTTAATCTACTAACTATTTTTATTTTTTCTAATGTATTCAATTGACCCAATAATATTTTTTTACGCCTTAAAAACCCAGTCAAGCCGTTCATCCCTGATCCTAAAAATGCTATATTTAAATATGCAGTCCCAATAATCTTATTATTAAATTCATATGTAATTAAAACTGCTAATAGCTGTTCTCTTAATTTACGAAATAAAGTCCTTTCATATCGTCCCGTAATAACTCTTACAAATTGCTGAGCTATAGTGCTTGCTCCTTGAAATTCTTTCTTCACATGCGTAAAGTAAATTGCTCTAAGCATAGCGTAATGATCAATACCGTAATGAAAATCAGATCTATGGTCTTCTGCTAAATACAAGACCTCAATTATTTCATCGTCTAATGCTATATTTAAGTTTTCTAAATAATTACAACATTTCAAAAAATCATTATTTAAATTATCTAAAATAAAAAATATAAAAACCTTACCTAGCATATAAAATGGAACTGTGAAGAAAAAGTATAAAACTTTCATACTTTTTCTCGAACTTCAGGAATAGACTTATGAAATGCTGTTTTGGATAGACAAACTGTTCCTCTTTGATCAGCAACCATAGAATAAAAATCCCCATCAAACCTTGTTGCCATACGATCACTAAAAAAGAAATACTTTTTTTTCAATTCAAAACGACAATAAATAGTCGATTGTCTTTTTTCACCATATTCTGTCGCATGTATAGTCAATATATCTGGACCAAAGATATTCTTTTGAATTGAACCCTCTATACTAGCTCGTGCTCTATGCTTACCTGTATATTCTAAAATATGCCTCAAATGTGTTTTTCGTTTTCCATAACTTGAATCTTCGTAATTTTTTTCAGAAGCGCCTCTGATATTATTTCCTTCTAGCCGTAAAAATAAATTATGCTGTAATTCCATTTTCTCATAAGGTCTATATACAGTTGTATTTGTTACTGATTTTAAAAACCACTGACCCGAAAAATCTGGTATCCCAAAAACTCTTTCTCGAATCCAGAAAAAAACTATTGCAATAATTATAGCAGCGAGAGTAGCCTCCCAGACATCTCCTAATGCAAAATCCTTAAATATGAAACTAGAAAACATAGATATATACGCCATATTAAATAATAAAATAAATTTCTAAATTTTATAAACAAAAACTAACCTCTATTTTATCAGGTATTTCTTAATCCTCCCCAACCTTCCTTTAAAAAGGGAGTACCTTAAATCAAAAACCACCATCAAATTCACGGAAAGTCCCCCTTTATAAAGGGGGATTTAGGGGGATTCTGGATTGAGCGGTTTGAAATATAAGTTCCACCACCCCATCAATTTCAATCAAAACCTGCCTATTATCAAACCGTAAAACAGTTAGTCCCAATTCAGCTAAAGCCTCATCTCTTACTCGATCAGCTTCCAATCCTTCTACTGTACAATGCTGCCCACCATCACATTCAATAACCAAACTCACTGATGGACAGTAAAAATCCACAATAAAATTAAGAATCGGTTTTTGTCGATAAAACTGTAATCCTAAAATTTGTTTACGGCGTAATCTCTGCCATAACAGTTGTTCAGCATCGGTCATATTGTTTCGCAAATCACGCGAGGCTTGTTTTAAGTTCTTATTGTAAGGTTGCATCTAAATTCTCTTTATTTTTAAATGTAGGAAATACATGCCTAGTCTAAGCATATCGCTTGGAATAAATACTGCTCTATACGCCCTAAAGAATAATCTTTATTTTTCTCATCTTCTGTTAAGAATCTTGGCATAATACTGCCAGAGAATAACAATGCACGAAACATCATCATGAACGCAACCCAACTTTTCCTTGGTGTGATTTTTAGCTCAATTGGCTTAGGCTATTTTCTGTATGGCAAAAAGCAAAAAATGACCATACCTTTAACTGTCGGTCTAGTTTTAATGATTTTCCCTTATTTTATTGAAAGTAACGCATTACTAAGTGGTATCGGCTTACTTTTGTCTATTGTTCCGTATTTTTTACGCTTTTAATGTCACTCAAAATTAAGCTGTTCGAATTGAATCTCCACCACATTCCAGTGGTGCATCATCTCTCGTAGTACAATAAAGTAAATCAAACTAGAAAGACCATCATCAGCCACTTGAGACACATAGTACTCCCTGCGCTCAACAAAGGTATTGAAAGCACTTTCAAGTTGCACACGGTCAAGTTGCTGCTGATCTGGAAAAAATAATGCTAAGACCCTTTGGAATAAGCCATCTGAAGTCATGGCAGTCTTGGGTTGGGCATACTTCATCTGAACGGATTCTAACAGCTCTTCAATCACATAAATCATCGACTCAATCGCAAGCTCATCCAGCAACCCATAGCGCATACTGTTTGACTGTATAAAGCTTAAACCTTGATCTAGCTGGATATGCTGTCCA
This sequence comes from Acinetobacter sp. TUM15064, assembly GCF_008980265.1. Classification (NCBI taxonomy): domain Bacteria; kingdom Pseudomonadati; phylum Pseudomonadota; class Gammaproteobacteria; order Moraxellales; family Moraxellaceae; genus Acinetobacter; species Acinetobacter sp. TUM15064. The sequence goes on from NZ_BKFU01000013.1 coordinate 45,694, forward strand.
TCCATTTCAAATGAAAGTCGATCTAGGCCGAATGAAAACTTGAGTACACCATTCAGATCCGTCATCGCTTCAATACTCCAAAGTCAAAGCACATACATTCAATGCCGTTATTACCGATCATAATCATCAGGCCGAAATGCAATCGCGCCATCTTCGTTTGATAAGATAACGCGATTAAAACTGAAGGTCAGCAGTATTTCGTTAGTTTGCTTGCGTCTTCGGTAAAAAGAAGGTTGCTAAACCAAGTAACGGCAATAACGAACACACGCCAAACACCCATTCAATGCCTTTGACATCAGCCAAATATCCTAAGCCTGCTGCGGCGATACCACTTACACCAAACATTAAACCAAACATCAAACCTGCAATCATGCCAACCCGTCCAGGAACGGCTTCTTGAGCATAGACCACCATTGCAGCAAAGGCAGAGGACAGTACTAAACCGGTGATAATAGATAGTACAGTCGTCCAAAATAAATTGGCATGTGGCATCATCAATGCAAACGGTGCCATACCGACAAAAGACACCCAAATCACGGCTTTACGCCCAATTCGGTCTCCAATCGGCCCACCAGCAAATGTCCCCAGAGCCACCGCCGCTAAAAAGGCAAAGAGGTGTAACTGTGCATTTTGTAAACTGAGCTGAAACTTATGCATTAAATAAAAAGTGAAATAGTTACTGATGCTGGCGATGTACGTAAATTTGGCAAACATCAACACGCAAATGGTCGACAACGCAATGACGAGTTGGCGCCCATGCAGTTTGCTTTGGACTTGATGTGCTTTGGCAGCCAATTGTTTTTTACTGTGGCTGATGCTCCAACGACTGACACCAAATAGCACCCAAATTGCAAGTAAGGCAAATACAATCAACCATGCCACAGCATGCTGTCCAAAGGGCACAATAATCAACGCTGCCAATAAAGGCCCAATCGCGGTACCTGTATTGCCACCGACCTGAAAGGTCGATTGGGCTGTACCAAAACGTCCGCCCGAAGCCATACGCGCTACACGTGATGCTTCAGGGTGAAAGGTCGATGAACCCACACCAATCAACGCCGAAGCCATGAGCAGTACAATAAAATTTGGTGAAAATGCCAACAGCAAAATACCACTAAAAGTCACCACCATACCAAGTGGTAGCAGATAAGGTTTCGGATGTTTATCGGTATAGAGTCCAATCCAAGGTTGCAGTAGCGATGCTGTGATTTGATAAACCAATGAAATCAATCCCACTTGTGCAAAGCTTAAGGAGAAATTGGTTTTCAGCATCGGGTAAATGGCTGGCAAAACGGCTTGAATCAAGTCATTCAGTAGATGTGCAACAGCTACCGCTCCCACAATTTTAATGATCATGCCTTGTGGTTGTTCATGAACCACAGCCTCACCAATACCATCTTTCATCTGTATTGAAGACGACATACCGCACAAACTCCGTGTATTTTTCATCAGATATTGATTGTAAAATGTCATTCATAAGACTATCTTCCAATAATCATTGTATAAGTGACAAATTTAAAACACGCATGCCAAACTCACTGATTCAAACTGAAATGTCTGAACTGGTCATTGGACTTTCTTCTGAACACACTTATCGGGAGATCACTCCTGCACATACCCATTCACGGGCACAGTTTCTATATGCTTCGACAGGAATGATTCAAGTGTTTACCCCAAATCATGTCTGGATCGTGCCACCGATGTGCGCGCTATGGATTCCGACCCATGTTGAGCATAGTGTGATTTCATTAAGCCGTGTAAAGCTTAATACGGCATTGGTTCAGGCCGATGCGGCTGCACTGCTGGGACAACAATGTTTTATTATTCGGGTCAGTAAGTTATTGCATGAACTCTTGATTCGGCTCAATGCAATTGAACACATTCCCCCCTCCGAACTGATCAGCTCAGATGAACTGTCTCGATCTTTACAGATTTTAATTTTTGATGAAATTCATAAGGCCAATCTGTTGCCCATTCAAATTCCGTGGCCACAAGACAAGCGTTTAATGAATATTTGCCAAGCCCTATTAAGTCGACCCGATCAATTAAAAGATTTAAGTGCGTGGGCAGATGAAATTGGCACCAGTTCCAGAACCTTGATGCGTATGTTTCAAAAGGAAACGGGACTGTCTTATCGGGCATGGATTCAGCAAATGCATATTGCTCAAGCGCTCACAAAAATTGCCAATGGTGAATCCGTTGCGCGAATTGCAAGAGCTCTTGGCTATAGCAATCCGAGTGCGTTTAGTAGCATGTTTAAACGTCACTTAGGACAAACCCCGCAACAGTTTAAATATAAAGACGAATAGCTGTTTTTACTTTAAGCAGTGAGTCGATCGACAAATAAAATCCCATTGAGATGATCTATTTCATGTTGCACAATCCGCGCAGGGAAACCTTCAAAAATGCTTTCTAGCACCTCTCCCGTTAAGGTGTGATACACCACTTTAATGCTTTGCGCACGCTGTACCTGACCGCGTTCATTCGGCACGCTTAAACAGCCCTCTTCCCCCAAGGACGTTGCTTGAGAAAACTCTAGAATTTCGGGATTGACCATCACCACTGCATCCATTTCAGGCGCATCTGGATAACGCAAATTTGGACGTGAAGCCACAATAATGACCCGCTTTGAAATATACACTTGCGGTGCTGCAATACCTACACCATTTCGTTCAAGCATAGTCGCCAACATGACTGACGCCAGTTGCATAAGCCAATCACTATTAAATTCTGTATCCGCAACACGGGCGGCTTTCAGTCTTAAAACCTCTTCCCCTCGTTGTGCAACAGGTAAAATGACACTCATACTCAAATCCTAAATTTTTTATATCTATTTATTTCTTTTTATACCATAAGCTTTTTATTTTATTGCAGTTACTTTTACTCTTTATATTTTATGACTAAAAATGATGAACACGAACACATCTATAATTTTTAGTTAATATGCAGCAAAGAAAGATTGATTATTCGTCTAAAAAAGACTTTATTAAAATCAAATACAAACTTTTATTTAACTTTGGAAATACACACATGGATGCAACACCACGACTGACCCGAGAAGACAAACGTACCCTTGGGTTGTCATCATTGGGTGGTGCACTTGAGTTCTATGACTTTGTTATTTATGTTTTTTACGCCAAAATTATCTCTGAACTTTTCTTCCCAACTGGACTCAGTCCATTTTGGGCGATGCTGAATACTTACGGTATTTTTGCCGCAGGTTACTTCTTCCGTCCACTTGGCGGTGTAGTCATGGCGCACTTTGGCGATCTCATCGGTCGCAAGCGTCTATTTAGCTTATCTATTTTGCTCATGGCTTTGCCGACACTGATGATCGGGGTCATGCCAACCTTTGAAACGATTGGTTATGCTGCGCCGCTGCTCTTACTCCTTATGCGGGTGGTACAAGGCATCGCGATTGGTGGAGAAATTCCAGCGGCATGGACATTTGTTTCTGAGCATGTTCCTGCTGAAAAAATTGGTTTTGCCAATGGCTTACTCACAGCAGGATTATCTCTTGGCATTCTTCTTGGCGCTTTAATGTCGCTGTTTATTTCTCTTCAGTTTAGTGAAGCAGCTATACATGATTGGGCTTGGCGTATCCCGTTTATTGTGGGGGGTATTTTTGGCTTAGTGGCCTTGTATTTACGCAGTTATTTAAAAGAAACACCCGTATTCAAAGCCATGCAAGCACGCAAAGAGCTATCCAAAGAAATACCTGTTAAACAAGTCTTAGCCAACCATAAAACAGCGGTAGTTATTGGCATGCTCCTAACATGGTTCTTAACCGCTTGCGTGGTGGTCCTGATTTTGGCCATGCCAAACTTATTAGCGGGGGCCTTTGGCTTTGCGCGTGGTGATGCTTTTCAAATGCAAAGTGCTGCAATCATCATGCAAATGTTAGGTTGTATACTTGCTGGAACATTGGCAGATCGTTTGGGTGCAGCCAAGGTTTTGATTTTGGGCTCGCTCGGTGTCGCTACTATTGCAACCATTTTCTATCACAGTTTGGGCGTGGTCAGTCCAAATACGGTGTTTGCGCTGTATATGCTGTTAGGATTTTTTTCAGGCACGGTTGGACTTGTGTCCTATAGTATGGTCAAGATGTTCCCTGCACCGATCCGTTTCTCGGGGATTTCGTTTTCCTACAATGTCGCCTATGCCATTGCAGGAGGCATTACACTGCCTTTGGTTCAATGGCTCAGTCTCTATAGCAAGATTGGCGCGATGTATTATATTTGGCTGGTCTGTTTGGTTTGCTTCCTCACAGCTTGGGTTTATCGAGCTCAGTTCGAGGCAAAACACTAAAATGATAAAACCCTTCAATCGAAGGGTTTTCTTTTTATGCAAGCTACTTTGAAAACATGAGGTCAAAACCTTTAGCTTAATGTTTCTGCGTGCAGATTTTGGCGCAGTTCATCTTCCACAATATCAAGCTCGATTTGGCTAAACTTCCGAATTTCACCTTCAGCATGTTTTTCTAACATACCGCCAATTAATGGTACTTTCACTTTTACCGTCCATTCCAGTTGAAAGTGAATCTGCTCATCATTACCCGATACACTACGTTGGCACACGGCTTCTAAAGGTAAGTTGGGGTCTAAACGAACTTCCGAGCTCAATACAACTAAATTGCTGACGTCGGTACGATGTAAACGAAACGCATCTTTTAAAAATTTCTTCGCAATATCGGGAATGTTGACATCCAAATTATACGCACGCTTGAGGGTATAAATATCGCCGACTTTATTCGACTCCAAAATTTCCAACTTCTCACCTGGAATACGACGACAAACATTTTCATGTAAGTTGATATCGGCTGCGAGTCGACGGAAATCATCCAATGAAACACCGTTGATGGTGGCATTGACGACAAACTGATGTGCCATAGCATTAAATCCTTTATTTTTTGTTTTTGTAACCATCCATGCCCAGATCAGGACTGAAAAATTGGAGCTCGTTATTCTGTAGAAAGATCAAGCATAGACGATGATCCAGCACCGACTATACCGTGATCTGGATATCAATGTGTGCCATTCTGTATGACAATATGCTCTGCTATATGAATAAAAACCACGCGCTCAAAACAGGCCAAGCGAATATCAAAATGCTCTGCCCCATCATCTAGCCCTGTAACCGCCCAACTGGCGCTGCTAGGCAGGTTTTTTAACCATGTCGCCTGATAAAAGTCTGCAACTGAAGTAAAGTCCAAGTATTCCTTTGGGCTCGCTTTTAAACGTTCGATGACTGACTCAAATTGAGCCAATTGTGTTTGTTTAAAATCAATCAACATGCCCAAACCTAGGTACTTTTCAACTGTTGTTTATGGCGTACCTGTGTCCATTGCCACCATCCAAAAGCAGCCAAGCCGACAAAGCCTGCATATAAGCCTGCGGTCAAGAACAAGTCTTTATAAATAAACATGCCCACATAAACAATGTCGACAAAGACCCACAGCACCCATGTAGCAATATGTTTACGACTGGTCCAATAGGTCGCCAACAGACTAAATGCTGCGAGCTGTGCATCCAGTAGCGGTACAGCAGCATCGGTCAAATACTTTAAGCTCAAACCAAATACTGCACCAGCCGCAGCGGCAAGTAGCATTTGCAAAATCACTTGCCGAGCTGTAATCGGTTCAATGCGAATATCATGATCTTGTTGTTTACCTTTGAGCCAGTGATAAAATCCATAAAAGTTCACCACTACGAAGAAAAACTGCAAAATGGTTTCGCCATATAACTTATAGGTATAAAACAAATAGGCATATAACAAGAAAGCAACAAAGTTAAACCACCAACACCACATATTGCGTTTAATGGTCAAAGTCACCCCAATCAAGCTAATGATGACGGCAAATATTTCAAGGTTGGACATAGTCAGACTGACATGAGAACAATGCTGCTATTATGAAAAAAACACCACGAAAGGCAAGATAATTTCGTCCAATCTTACCTTCTACTTATTTGCGTGTATGTCTGACCTAACTGCTGAGTCACAGAATATATACGGATACGCTTTGACAGTTTTCTAACAATCGTTTAAAAACTTATAAAACGAAAGAGGAATAATCAAAATGTCAGAACAACAAGGGCGTGTCAGTCGCGAAATTCGTGGCTCGTTATTTTTAATTGGTCTAGACCGTGCAGCTAAACGTAATGCTTTTGATAGCTATATGATTCATGACTTATCCTTAGCACTCACTGAATATGAAGATGACCCTACCCTACGCTGTGCGGTGATTTTTGCTCATGGTGAACACTTTACTGCTGGCTTAGATCTGGTTGAACTACAGCCAAAATTAAGCCAAGGTATTTTCGACTTTCCTGCGTCACAAATTAATCCTTGGGGCACCAGTTCTAGACTGCGGACTAAACCCGTTGTGGTCGCAGTACAGGGCTTTTGCTTTACCGCTGGAATTGAGCTGATGCTCAATGCCGATGTGGTGATTGCAGATGCCAATACACAGTTTGCCCAAATGGAAGTTCAGCGGGGCATTTTACCCTTTGGCGGTGCAACAGTACGTTTTGTACAAGCAGCAGGCTGGAATAAAGCTATGCGTTATCTACTCACAGGGGATGGCTTCAATGCGCATGTAGCTCTCGATCTGAACTTAATTACCGAGGTTGTAGAAACATCCACGCCAAATTCTGCACTAGACCGAGCACTTACCCTTGCCGAGTCAATTGCACAGGCTGCTCCACTTGCCGTTCAAGCCACGCTTGCTTCTGCACAACAGGCAGCACAACACGGCGCAGACTATGCCTTTAGCCATTTACAAGAGCACCTAACGCCTTTGCTAAAAACTCAAGATGTTCAAGAAGGTGTCATGGCCATGTTACAACGACGTCCTGCGCAATTCTCAGGAAAATAAGCAGTGCAAAATTACCGCCATTTTTATTTTCAACTTTAAAAGAGCCTGTTATGCATGCCACAGCCCGCTTAAACACACATCAAATTGAGAAGCAAACCATTCATTTTTCCGCACGGGATGCTTATGCACTGGTGGGAACACGCTATCGTGCTCAAGGCCCTATCAAAGCAAACTTAATTCTTGCCAGCGCAACAGGCGTACCACAGCAGTTCTATCGTCGCTTTGCCGAGTATGCAGTCACTTTAGGTTATCAAGTCCTAACTTTTGATTATCGCGGTGTGGGGCTTTCTGCACCGAAGCAGTTAAAAGGTTTTAGTATGTCCTATTTAGACTGGGGACAATTGGACTTATCTGGTGCAATAGACTTCGTCGCACAAGACGGTAAACCCATTTTTGTGGTTGGGCATTCCTATGGTGGCCAAGCCTTAGGTTTAACCGATAATCATGACCAAGTTACTGCGATGTATTGCTTCGGTACAGGTGCAGGTTGGCATGGCTACATGCCGTTTCGTGAGAAGATGAAAGTCCATGTGATGTGGAATATTATTTTCCCACCCATGGTTGCACTTAAGGGTTATTTACCTTGGAGCATACTCAAAATGGGGGCAGATTTACCTGTCGATGTTTACACGCAGTGGCGAAAGTGGTGTAAAAATCCGACCTACTTTTTTGCAGACCCTGAACAACAGCATTTACTGGAACAGTATGCTCAGGTAAAGACCCCAATCTATGCTGTTTCAGCACTGGATGATGACTGGGCTCTACCCAACTCAAGGCATGCGTTTATGCAACATTATCGACAGGCAGATCTGCACTATCTCAACATTGAAGCCAGTGAATATGGCTTGAAAGAAATTGGACACATGGGATATTTCCGTCAAGGCGCTGAAAACATTTGGGATAACATGCTGAATACTTTTGATCGCTATCTATCATCTTCACCACACACCACTACGAAACTCTAAACGGAATAACAAACACCTATGCGCCCACAAAAACTCAGTAAAGAGCAAATCCAGCTCCACTGTATGCAAACTTTTAAAACACATGGTTATGCAGGCACCAGTATGGATTTGCTGGCAAAATCTTGTGGGCTGAGTAAAGCCGCTTTTTATTATTATTATCCAAATAAAGAAGCATTACTTTTGGATATTTTAGACGTTAGCCAACAGTATTTAAAAAATCGAGTCTTTAATATTTTAAAAAATAATCAAATCGAGTATTGCGGCCGCTTTGAACACCTCCATCAACAAGCCGTAACCTTTTTTAGTACAGGTGTACAAGGCTGTTTGGTGGGTATGCTGTCTTTAGAAATTCCTCATTTATCTGAAACAATACAGCTCAAGATTCGCTCTATTTTTCAAGACTGGGAAACCTCACTTTTTGACTATTTCCACCAAGTCATGCCTACGGTAAACGCAGCTTCTTTGGCCAAAATCAGTGTTGCCGATTATGAAGGGGCGATTTTAATGACACGTTTAAACCAAGATGACTTTTATTTGACTCATGTTGCCGAACGAATTCTCAAACAGTTATCTATGACGATACTCAACATTGAGCGCGCATAAGCAAAATCGTTAATCTCGAGTCCGATGGCTTTTTTTGTGCTCTCGCCCACTACGGTCAATATGTGTATAAAACATACCATAACGGCTCACATAATACTCCAATGACTGATCGTAAAAACTCCAAAAAATCGACCATTCGTTTAAGTCCATTTTACGGATTTGAGTCTGGGTTTTTGCAGGCATTTTAACCAACAAAGTACTTTGCATCAGTTCTGCATCTTCCTCAGCACTTAACAAAATCGCTTGATCTAAAAACAAGCTTGCAACATCATCAAACAGCACTTGTTCATAGGCATCAATTTCAATCACACGTTCAACTTGAGCATCACTTTCAATTTGGGTTGTCATCTGCGCTGATTGAACTTGCAACTCAGTTTCCTTTTTTTGCCGTTTTAAAAAACGCTGCTTTTTCTGAATTTTGATAACAATAATAGATGCTGCAACCAAAGCAATGAGTATGCAAATCATCAATAAAAAAGTTGCCATTCCCTGCTCTCGTAACAGATATATTCTTTTAAAATACAGCATTATTGTTCAAATAAACATCAAAACATCTGACCCTAGCGTGTGCTATTGCATACGAATCACGCTAATTATTCAGAAATAATCTTTAAATGTACGATCAATGCTCTTCATTCAACAAATACAATATTAATGCGAACAGCATCACGAAATTAAATTTTCAGCTCACAAAAAGACTATAAAATTTAATCAAGTCAATATAATCAAACAACACAGCTACATCGCGACTAACAATAATTCAATTTAGTAATCGTGTGCTCTAGCATGAAATAGCTGTTCATATAGCTCCAAGAAGAAAACATGATACGAGCAGCTCAGATTCAGGACATCCCTGAGATATTAAATGTCGTGCATGACAGCATTCGATCTTGTATCAAAGACCACCATCGTCATGAAAGTACAATTCAAGTTTGGTTAGAAAATAAGACCCAATCCAACCTGATTATGTGGATGCATTATAATGACAGTTGGGTTTATGTGATGGATCAGCAAGTTGTAGGTTTTATTATGGTGAGCGATCAAGGTCGCATTCTTCTTAATTATATCTCATCGGCAGAACAGCACCGTGGTATAGGTAAAGCCTTATTGAACACAGTCATTGAACATTTTAAAAGCAAAAAGATCCATCAAATTAGCCTTGAAAGCACGCAAACTGCGCTAAGCTTTTACCAAAGACATGGTTTCCAAATTCGTAGCCAATACACTTCTGATACAACCTCGATCCCCATGATTAAACAACTGTCATAAAGATGATTCGATTGGCATTTTCATTTGATCACGTCCCGCTTCTTTGGCTTCATAGAGTTTTAAATCTGCGGCTTTCATGAGGTCATGAATATTGGCATACGATGTTTGATGATCCATCCACGAAACCCCCATACTCAAAGTTACATAGCCTTTTTCATCTAAGCGATTACGATGTTCAATATGCTCACTGCGCACTGCATCTAACACAGTTTGCATAATTTGGCGAATAATAACGATAGGAACATTATATAAAACAATTGCAAACTCCTCCCCGCCATAACGCGCTAAATAAGCATTATGTGGGAGTACTGCGCTAATGACTGCGACCAAGTTTTGCAGTACTTCATCTCCCTTTAAATGCCCATAGTAGTCGTTATATTTTTTAAAATAGTCTACATCCATCATGGCAAATGCCAAAGTTGCATGACTATTTTGCTGTGTTTCCATGAACCGCTTTTGAATTTCACTATTTAACGCACGGCGATTATAGGCCCCCGTTAAAGCATCTATTTGAATTTGATATTCTAGTTTTTCATTTAAATCATGAAGTTGTGATGTTCTTTGTTGTACTTTCATATCTAAAGAACTATTCAATTCAATCAAATTATTATTCAAGCGCTCGGTATGATAGGTCTGATGGGCATAGTTTCGTGATTGCTGAAACATCACCAAAAGTGCATAAAGGCTCGTTGAAATAAAGGACAAATGAATCGAATCAATTACATGTAGAGTTAATAAGAAGTCATGGATAAACGATAAACACAATAGAATTACAGCACAAAAATTAAGCTTTGAATATTTTTGCTTGGTCTTTAAGGTAATATAAAAACCATAGGCAAAATTGCACAGAATCACAATGCTCAATAAGGCGCTATAAAAAGCCAGAGGCTCAAAAACTTCCTGTTCGGATAAAAGTGTTATAACGACATTTAACGTCAGCACCAACATAGAAGCTGTATATACCCAATGGTGCAAATATTTCTGATCGAGTAAATACATATAACTCAAAAAGAACATGATCGCTAAATAGATAAATAAATACTCTAAGCGTATGCCCCACAACCAATTGATATCTAAAAAAGTGGTATAGGCATAAGGTGCTGTGAACAAATTATGTAAGGCTAAAAACAGAATAAAAATCCCGAACACAAAAATACTTTTGCTATTCCTCTCGTTTGAGCCACGGAAAATAGAAAACATCGTGGTGAACATTCCCACGCCAAATACTGCACCACAGATCATGGCTATGCTCATCATTAACTGCTGATAATGCCGATTAACTGTTTTAGCAACCCCGATATGCATAGGACTTTCAAGACCACCGCGTAGCTTATTAAAATTTGAAGCCTGTATGCTTAAAGTAAAATAAGGGCTGTCTGGTACAAAATAGGCAATACGTGGGGCATTTTCTGTCTGCTGTTGCATTACATTATCTGCGACATCTCCTAAACGAACGAGAAAGTCGCCATTTAGATAAACTCGATAAGCAGAATTTTGATTGGGGATTTGAATAGCTAAACGTCGACCAATAAATTCATCAGGAATTTTAAAATGACCAATAAAGGTACCATAATCAATATTACTACCCGTTAGCTCCTTAAAGGAAATAGGAAGCTCCGTTGTTTTTGATGCTAATTTTTGATTGGGCTGAGTAATGAGTTCATGGTCATAATAAGACCATATTCCATTTAAATAACTGGTTGTTTGCTCAGTAAATTGAATATTATTGACATTCTTTTGATGTAAATAATACTGCGCAGGCTCTGCTTCATATTGCGCCCACGTCGAAGGTATAAGACTTAAAATTAACAAACAGCTTAGAATAAACCAGATAACATGCTGTCTGCCTAATGAGCTATACAAAAGCGACTCTTCCCTTTAATACGCTCTGCCTACGAATTAATCTACAAATGTTTTTCTTAAAAACCAAGTGATTTTTACAAATGAATCAAATACATCCTTATAATTGATTCATTATCAACAATTCTGATTAGTCTCGTGTTTTTACATCATACAATTCAATTTCAAAAATCAAATTTGAATTGGCTGGAATCACGTTGCCCATCTTACGCTCACCATAGGCCAAATGTGACGGTACAATTAGTTTACGCTTACCGCCCACTTTCATCCCCATAATGCCTTGATCCCAACCTTTAATCACACGACCTGTTCCGATCACCGTTTCAAAGTAGTTTCCACGGTCTAAAGATGAGTCAAACTTAGTTCCGTCTTCTAACCATCCGGTATAATGTGTGGTGATTAAAGCACCTTTTACTGCTTCTTTACCTTCACCAACAACTAAATCAATAATTTCTAATTCAGCGCTCATCTATTCGCTCCACTATTACTTTATAAATAAATTTTGTTGAACTGCTTGTTTATTGCAATTGAGTCCACTCAATCGTAGCTTGTGCATTGTCACCAATTAAAGTCCACTCACCATCCATCACGTTCAACTGAAGTTGCATGGTCCGTTCACAAAGGGCCTGAACCGCTTCTGTACTTTGTGCAGACAGTTGCCAAATTTCAACATTACTCAAAGTCTTTAGTTTACTGTTGCGTTTGTACCATTCATCAACAGCAGTGCCATAGGTCACAATTGCAACTTGTTTACAACGCGCGCTGGCTTTTTTGACTTTGTCTTCGTCAGGGCTTCCCACTTCAATCCATTTCACCAACTGCCCTGTTAAGTCTTTTTCCCAAAGTGCAGGTTCATTGGTTTCAAATAGGTCTTTGGTAAACTCCAAAGCCTCATCTGCAAAGCGTGCAAAAGCCAAAAGACGAACCATCAAACGTTCTATCGTCTCTGAAGGATGCAGAGCCAAGGTAAGTTGATAATCACCATATTGGTGAACGTCCATATTGGCAATATTTAAATCTGCCTTATAAATTGTAGCTTTAAGCGCCATAAATACCGTCCTCAAATTTGCCGAATAGCATATAAGATTTCAGCTCATTTTGCTTAAAACAATTTACCTCATTACTCAATACGACATGCAAATAATGTAGTTTCAAACATCAACCAATCTCTTTCGTTCTGTACAATCAACTCGATTCGATTATCAATGCCTTCTTCGACATCCTGATAATTAAATTGCTTGGGATTAAAGTTAAATGCTTTCCAACCCTGATTGGTATGGAAAATCCCCTTAATCCTCCGCCAATCCTGCTGCTCACACAACAAATCGAGTAAATCATAAAAATCAAAAACCCAACGTTTTGGCATTTTCCAACCTGCCACACTATAGCCCTGCGCCGATTCTACATAGTGATAAGGCAGTTGCTTAATTTCAGGAAATTCCTGTTGATTTGCTTTTAATTGTTGTTGCACTTTCAGTAAAGGTTGGTTTTGACGCTTAGTCGCAACATAGTCAAAGTCAAGTTGTTCAAGCTGGATATTCCCCTGATCTGCCATAAGCCACTGCTGAGCATAAGCTTGATATTCAGTTTGTAGCTGCTCAAGAGCCTTTAAATCTGCACTTTGCATCTGAGCATAATGCGAAACAACGACGATCTGCGCTGCCTTCAACTGATCTTGATATAAGTTTTGTGCCGTCCACGTCTGATCATGTAAGCGTGAACCATCCAGCACAGTGACTGGCGCACGCATACGCAGAGTCGAATGCCAATGTGGTTCTGTCAGTTGCTCTAATAACTGTGCAGGGTGACCCAAGCCTGTCGGTTCAATAAACAGTCGATCAGGCTTTTGTTCTGAGAGCAATCGAGACAATGCAATTTGCATCGGAAGCTGACTACTACAGCATAAACACCCGCCTAATAACTCTTTAACTGCATAACCTTCACTTTGTGGCATAAGCTGTTGGTCGACACCAATTTGCCCAAATTCGTTCATCAACACTGCCCAAACTTCATGTTCAGGTTTTTGACTCAACAAATGCATCAGTAAGGTGGTTTTACCGGCACCCAAAAAACCTGAAATAATATGCGTTGGAACCGCCTGTTGCATCGCCATCAGTTTCAAAATTGTTCCACCTAATCTGAAATACTATAAAAACAGCACAATAAAATAAGCGATTATTTTAGTTTAAATGTCTCATTTTCTCACTTTAAATCGACGGCTTTACACACGCAACATATCAAAGTATGTATTTAAACTGGGCTTATTCACTCTTAGAAACCTTTATTTACATTTTATTCAACGTCAAAATGCACGGTTTGTTCCATTTCCATCGCCTTTGTATATTTTATGTGAGTTTTCACTCAAATATTTTGATCAATTTTTCTACATTTTCAGTTTTTTGACTCACAAAAAGCTTCTACTTGTTACTTAAAGCCTACCATTTTTTCATCATCTGTAGTTTTAGGTAAAGTGCATTTTTCACATTGTTGCTTCAATTGAACCTCGCATATTCAGACGCTAGCATGAAGCTCAGTTCAAATTGATGTGATGAACAATCTGAACTGTTTCTCTATAAAATATAAGGATGCCGAAACAATGAAACTTTCACACTTATTAATTGCAACATCTTTAACTGCTGCGAGCTTTACAACTTTTGCAGCAACTCAGGAAGCTCCTGCACAGGAAGATAAAGTCGTTGTATCTACTCAAGAAACAGCTGAAACCACTGACTTAAGTGCAAATGCACCTGCTTCAGAAGCCTCAGCAGAACAACCAAACCAAGAAAAAGCAGCTAAATAATTTATTACCTGCTGTAATAAAGCGACCTACTCTCCAGCATGATTACAGCTCTTATTTAGCACAATCAGAAACCAAGACTTATCCTGTCTTGGTTTCTTTTTTGCTGATAGATTTAAATCATAGAAATTAGTGATCATTTCAAGGTGAAAGCTTATAGTAGAAAACAGAATATTTTAATAATAAACAATAAACTACAAACCATACCAAACACAAAGTCTCATTATCTTTATACCCATGACCTACTATTGACTAGCTTGTTCTGCCTCATTTTTTCACCGTTAATAACTGTAAAAGTGAATTAAATGGACATTCGCAATGCGCAACACAGCAAATTACACAACTGAAGTCGCAATTCTTGGTGCTGGCCCTGTCGGTTTGACCATTGCCAACTATTTAAGTAAGCAAGGCGTACAAGTCACAGTCATTGAACAGTTAGATAGCTTAATTGATTACCCGCGTGCAATTGGGATTGATGATGAGTCTTTACGGACGATTCAGTCTTTGGGCTTAGTCGAACAGGTCTTACCACATACCACGCCGAATCATGCTATGCGTTTTTTAACGCCAAAAGGACGTTGCTTTGCAGACATCCAACCTTTAACCCGTGAGTTTGGTTTTTCGCGTCGGAATGCCTTTATTCAACCACAAGTAGACAATGTCTTATTACAAGGTCTGAAACAATACGAGCAGACTCATGTATTGTTTTCCCGCCAATTGATTGAATTTAGCCAAGATCAAACTGGTGTCACTTTAAAGCTACAAACCGCAGATCAAACTGAAGAAATCATTCAAGCACAATACTTAATAGCATGTGATGGCGGAAATTCCATTATTCGTCGTACATTGAATATAGATTTTGCAGGTAAAACAGCACCAAACCAGTGGATTGTGATTGATATTGAAAATGACCCACTGGCAACACCACATATTTACTTATGCTGTGACCCTGTACGTCCTTATGTTTCGGCAGCACTTCCACATGGTATTCGTCGTTTTGAGTTTATGGTGATGCCTGGTGAAACTCAGGAAGAGCTCAGTCAGCCTGAAAATATTGCCAAACTATTGTCCAAAGTACTTCCAACAACCGATGGTATTGAAGTGATTCGTCAGCGTGTTTATACCCACAATGCACGCATTGCAGAAAAATTCCGTGTCGACCGTATTTTACTGGCAGGCGATGCCGCCCACATTATGCCTGTATGGCAAGGTCAAGGTTATAATAGTGGCATGCGCGATGCTTTCAACCTTGCATGGAAAGTTGCATTGGTTGTACAAGGCAAAGCATCTGCGGAATTATTAGACTCGTACCAAGTTGAACGTAAAGACCATGCCAAAGCCATGATCGACCTTTCCGTGATGGCAGGTCATGTACTGGCACCACCGAAAAAATGGCAAGGCTTTGTGCGTGATGGTATTGCTCATGCATTGAACTACATCAAACCGATTAAACAGTATTTACTCGAAATGCGTTTCAAACCTATGCCGAAATATCATGCTGGTGCACTAATCACTGATGGCAGTAAAACCACACCTGTCGGCAAAATGTTCATTCAACCACATGTTAAACTTGAATCTGGCAAAACTGTTTTACTCGATGAGGTTCTGAGCAATGACTTTGCCATCATCGCTTGGGGGGTAGATCCAAAGTGGGGACTCACACCAGCGCACATGCAACAATGGCAAAAACTGGGCGTCAAGTTTGTTCAAGTCATTCCAGCAGTGCAACTGGACAATGAAAAACGCCAAAAGTATGACGGAGTGATCACGGTAGGCGATCTGGGCACAGACATCCGCAGTTGGTTTGGTCAAACGACTGAGTCTGTGGTCATACTTCGTCCAGACCGTTTTGTTGCAGCATTAGCGATTCCACAGACCTTAAACACGGTTAGCCAACAGCTCTTTGCCAAACTGCATGTGAGCTAATGCCATATCACAAGGTTCTGGCACAATCCAGAACATAAAAAACCACGCTAAACCATAATGCTGATCCGTTAAGGGGTTTTGTACTAAACTCCTTAACTTTTTAGTTCTTTAAAGCAGAATCTTCTATACTCTAGATCAAATATTTATAGCTCAACTACTACTTTGGTTAAGCCCGAATGCCCCATCAGAATATATATTGGGTTCGCAAGAAAAGCGGCTTGTGGCGCATACCCCCGACTACACAAATCACCAAATCCCTTGTATTGATTCATAAATCGCAAACCTTATTTTTAAATATTTTTACCTTGAGCAAGTACAAGTGACGTTTCTGCGCATCAAATAGCATCATACGTTTAAAAATAAAATGCCAGTCTATTGCTTAAGACTGGCATGAGCACTAAGGCACGGTTTTATAGTACTAAGTTTATTGGACTTAAATCGCTTGTACCCATTCAACTCCCTGTACCGCATCGCGACTTTGAATCAACTGGATAAAAGGTTTAAATTCGTCGAAATATGGGACAATTTTGAAAGAAATGGCATAGATTAACCAATAGGCCAAAAACAAATCTGCGGCACTAATTTGATTGCCCAACAAATATGGCTTCGCCTGAGCTAAACCTACTTTTATAAACCGATAAATAGATGCTTCTGTACCAAAACCCAAACTTCTTTTTCTAGTATCTAGCTGTTGTTCAGAAATGCCTAAACTTTTCACGTCCATAAACTCAGTGAGTGGTCCATGACAAAAGAATAACCATTTCAAATATTCACCACGCTTGGGGTCATTGAAAGCAGGCGCGAAACCTTTTTCGAGATATTTATCTGCCAAATAAGCAAAAATAGCAGGAGTTTCTGAAATCACCGAACCCTGATCCACTAAAAATGGGACTTTCCCCATTGGGTTCAAAGCCAAATATTCAGCATCCGCTAAATCTGCATATTCGATATGAATAATTTCGACCTGATCTTCAATATCTAACTCTTTTAAAAACGGCAATACCGTAATGCCGCGAGAATGAACGTTGCTATACAGCTTCATTATTTTGAGCCTCTTAGATGGCGCTTTGAGTATGTTTTAAACATCATACAGCACAACTGTATGTGTATATTTTTAAGTAAAAAAAACAACGACATAATAATACGACTGATTTTATTCACTGTTTTATCCCAATCCCTTTCCTGCCTTTACCAAGAGTACATTTTTTGGACGTGTTATCAGTGTTTTTTATTATGCTTTAAGTCCTTTTTACTCTCACCATTATTTACGACATTATAAAAATAAATTTTCATCATGCTTAAACTAAACACAATTTGGTGTTGCCTTAGGCATAGATGGTAAATCAGGAAAATTAAACCACGATATCATCATGGACTCAGTTAAAGAGACAAAATTAGAAATCGCACTGTGTATTCGCAATAAGGCATCTTGAACATTTATACCTTCTGGTTCTGCTATATCAACCCTTTAGCCAGATCTTTATAAACCTCATACACTTGAAATGTTGATTTACCTAATGACCCTTTCCCCAAGTTCCAATATTCAAAAGAATTCTGGTCAGAACATGTCCATATAAAATTGCTCTTTTAATATTTTTAAAATGAGATCAATCGCAGGGTTTTTCTGCTGTTTACGGTAATTCGCATAGAGTCCAATCATCGGTAAAGGTTCAATTGTGTTCTTCGCTACAATTTTATCGCCCAAAAGTGGAATCACATACGCAGGTACAATACTCCACCCAACCCCCATCCCGACCAAATTCACATTCAGCAAAATATTGGTCGAGTGCTGGACAATATTGACATTCAGTTTCGACTGTTTAAAAAAGTCTTGGATCAACTTATATAACTGTGGTGAAGCGGTTTCATCACTGATCACAAAGTCACGATCATTAAAGTGCTTAATGCTAATACTGCGCTGTTCAGCAAAAGGAGAATCTTTCGGCATAATCAGAGCTAAAGGCTCCTGAAAAACTTGAACATGCTCAAACTCTCCAGACTCATCTGGATAACGCGTAAATGCAATATCAATTTCACCTTTTTTCAAAGCATCAAGCTGGGCTGAATCTGTCAGGCTATGAAAGCTAATTTTTAAGTCTGGAAAATGCGCGCGAATGTTTGGCATGATGTAAGGAAACACTTTCATTTCAGCAACAGGTACAAAGCCAATATGTAAGTGATCTTTACTCATATTGGCAATTTGGCGTGCATCATAAATTGCCTTTTCAGCATACTCCAAGCTCAGTAAAGCTTGTTTTAAAAATGCTTTTCCTTCTTCCGTAAGTTCGACCTTACGATTGGTTCGAATCAATAGCTGCGCGCCAACCTCATGTTCCAAATCCTTAATTTGCTGGCTAAGCGAAGGCTGAACCGTACACATGCGCTGTGCTGCTTTAGTAAAATTGAGTTCTTCTGCAACAGCAACAAAATAACGTAAATGACGCAATTCCATAAAACGCTCCAACTATGCTTCTGACACCCGTCGTGTCGTTTTAGCCACTTTAAATTTGTAGATACATAACGTCAGCAGCACAATTGCTGCACAGATTAAATATGTAGTTTGAAAGCCTAAATGCGCAATCACCAAACCTATCACAACCGAGCCAACAGCCATTCCCAAATCAAACAAAGTAAAAAAAGTCGAAATAGCATGTCCCATACGTTGTTTCGGTACCGACTGAATGGCGACCGTTTGAAAACAAGGAAATAACGAGCCGTATCCCATACCAATAAATACAGCAGATAACCATAACATCCATGGACTATTGACGATGCTGACCAACACTAAACCCAATGCAAAACACAAAAATGAAGGATAAATCACAGCACTGGCGCCACGGCTGTCATAAATCTTGCCGACCCACGGTCGCACCAAAATCATCGACACAGCAAAAACCACGAAAAATAAACTGGTATAAGCCAATAAAGCTTTGGACTCAGTATATGTAGCAATGAAACTCATAATGCTCGAATATGCAAAGGCCGTGAGTAATGCAATTAAACCAATCGGCACTGCCTTGAGTTCAATAATGTCATACCAGCTCAAACCTACTCTTTCTTTAGTTTCGGGCACTTGAAGAGAAACAGATTCAGTAATTGGAATCAACCAACTAAAAATCAAACCAAGACTAATCAGCACAGTCAGTAGAACAAATAAATCATTAAAACTACTGTACTGCACAACGCTCAGAGCAATAAGTGGCCCAAAAACCACAGCTAAATTGGTAGACATGACAAAATAACCCATCCCCTCACCTTTGCGTTGTTCGGGTATAAAATCATTAGCAATGGGTACAGTTACAGTTGTTAAAATACTAAACCAAATACCATGTATAAAACGAATAGCAAGCAAGCTCCACATGCTGTCCACCCAAAGATAGCTAAAGGCAAAGCAGACAAAAAGTGATGCCGAAGCACGAAAGGAAAAAGCCTTCCCGAGCCGCTCCACAATCAACCCTGAAAACGGTCGCACTGCAATAGAGGACACCAAAAATAGGGTTAAAGCGAGACCTGCTTGCTTCACCGTCCCACCGAGTTCTTGCATGATATAAACGGGCAAGATCGTGAGTAATGCAAAGTAATACGTGAACAAGAACAGGTTATTACACACACAAAGTATAAAATTTCTATTCCAAAGCGACTGCTGAGGCATTATCTATTCCTCTAAAAGCACATGTCGCTGTGCAGGTGCAATTACCAACCGAACCAAATTATGGATATAGGCGTCATCAGGCATACGGTTAAAAAAAATAATTTGATAATGAATCGGTCCATACAAAGTATCGAGCATCAACTCAAAAGGATAATCTGCGCGTACTTCACCACGCTCAATCGCACACTGAATTAATTTACGGGTTTGGACACGACGTGGCAGTAAATACTCTTGGAAAAATAACCCTGCAGCTTCGCGATGCTCTGCCATGACCACCAACAGTGCTCGCCCCACTGGATGATTCAAGGCCACTGCCAGTTTAGATAATTGTTGTACTAAGTTGTGCTCTAAACTTTGCTCAAAATCCAATTCAAAGACGGATTCGGTATGCAATTTAAATGCTTCAAAAACCAAATCAGATTTGTGCTTCCACCATCGGTAAATGGTGGATTTTCCAACTCCTGCACGTGCAGCAATATCTTCTATAGTGAACTGTGAATAATCTGCCTCTGACAAAGCTGCCAGTACAGCATTTAAAATGCATTGTTTTCGTTTAGAACCTTTCTCAACATTCATATCACACCAAAACGATACGCTACGTATCGTTTCATTTTATACTTAAAAATGCACTTGTGCTAATTTCTTTAATAAATAAATTTTAGACATAAAAAAAGGTCTCCTATATAGGAGACCTTTTCATTGCATTTAACTATGCGATGTTTTTTTATAAATACTGCACGAAGGGTGATGGTTTTCTTGTAAGCGCGCAACTTTACGTTGCTCAGCCGCTTCAAAACGACAACGCTTCCAGTCATTATCCAAGTTCAATGCAGGAATTTGTTTTGGCTTACCATTTTCATCGACCGCCACCATAGTAAAGTAACAACTGTTGGTATGACGTACTGTACGCTTTTGAATATTCTGCGCTTCAACACGAATACCGATTTCCATCGAAGTCCGCCCCACATGGTTCACACTTGCCAAGAAAGTAACCAACTCACCTACATGAATCGGCTCTTTAAAGTTCACTTTATCCACCGATAAGGTCACTACATAACTGCCAGAAAAACGACTTGCACACGCATACGCAACTTGGTCTAACAGTTTCAAAATGGTGCCACCATGCACATTTCCTGAAAAATTCGCCATATCTGGTGTCATTAAGACCGACATAGTGAGTTCAGACTGGTCATCTGCAGCCGCAGCAATTTGATCTAATGGGGACATCGCGTTCTCTAATTCGGAAGATAATAGGATATGTGGCGCTTATTATATCGGTTTTACAGACTAAATTTGGTAACAAAACCATCATTATTATTTATAGCGATTCTCCCATCATTCAAAAAAATATATATAAAGAAGACTAAGGTATTGAATCTATAAGCCTTCTTGGTACTTCAACCAGTTTTCTATCACATATATTTGACTGTACAATTCACATTCAGTCGCATGAACATCGCTACATATAAGAGCACAGCCCTTAATTTCACCTATTCATTTGCCAAAATATATATCTACTACTGCATGCGTGCCTGAATCGCTTGAATATTCAGTTTCTGTTTATAATTTTTTTGAGCGAACACTTTTTGAATCTGTTGCAATTGAGCAACAGTTGCATCCTGTCCTGCTTTCATCGTCATTTCACGCCCACTCACATCAAAAATATGTACTTTCTCACGTAAGTCTGGCTGAATCACAATATCGGCATTTTTCAGCTCTATTTGCGCAAGGTTCTTTTGCATAATATTGATATTTTGGTTAAATAGTCCCCATACATTCGACGTTTCGGTATACATCGGCTGCGCTAAAATATCTACAGCAATAATAATATCTGCACCTAATTTACGCGCTACATCGACAGGAACTGGGCTCACTAAACCGCCATCAACATACTCATCTTCACCAATTTTCGTCGGGATAAACATGCTCGGAATGGACACCGATGCACGCACTGCTTGCCCTGTATTTCCATAATTAAAAACGACTTTTTTACCTTCTTTTAGTTGTGTTGCAACCACATACATCGGTGTTGGTAAACGTTGAAGAGGAACATCTTTGACCTGTTCATTAACATAGTCCTCAACTTTTTGACCATCAAAAAAACCTTTCATACCCAAACGAATATCACGTACATCATTGGCTTTCATATTGAGTGCAATTTCACGCAGTTCATTTGCGTTTTTACCACTGGCATAGAGGGAGCCCACTATACTACCCGCACTGGTTCCCACGATAAAATCAGGATGTATACCTGACTGCTCCAGTACTTGTATTGCACCAATATGTGCGTAACCACGTGCACCGCCACTACCAAGAACAAGAGCAATAATTGGCCGATTTTGCTCTTTTTTAAGCTGTTTAAAATTAATGCGATCGGTTCTTTCCTGAGCTTCGTTGGAATTATTATGTGTTGCACCAAGCTGATTTGACAGGTCTTGGTCTGCTTTTGGCATACTTTGGCAACCAGCCAAGACAAGCAATGTAAGCGACAACAGGCTAATTTTTAATTTCAACATAATTCACCAACGCTAAGGAAGAAGAAAATTTTAAGCAACATAGTGTATGAAAATCCGTAGCCGTCTGACTGTTGTTTTTCGTAAAAGTGTGCATTCTCTTATTATAATTCTTTTCACCCTTTTAGTATCATCTGGTATGTGTATTCAGCTCCTGATCCACATATTTAAACCTAAAGTGCCTATCTTTTTGTAGTCTAGTCACTTATTGGACTCAGTTTGGTCATAAATTTTGACTCATTAGAGCTCTTAAAATAGTCAAAAAATGATCACTCATTGACAATCTAAGAATAAAATAAGTATTGAACGTCACTTTCTCTCTTGGTGAAAAGCTTAGAATGAGGGCGGATTCTTCCTATAAATCCTCTCCCTAGCCCTCTCCTTTAAAAAAGAGAAAGAACTTTCATTGTGATTTCAAGACAGCTCAGAAAATGGCTGATGCACGAACT
The DNA here is from genome assembly GCF_008980265.1 of Acinetobacter sp. TUM15064. Classification (NCBI taxonomy): domain Bacteria; kingdom Pseudomonadati; phylum Pseudomonadota; class Gammaproteobacteria; order Moraxellales; family Moraxellaceae; genus Acinetobacter; species Acinetobacter sp. TUM15064. Next base: position 68,602 of record NZ_BKFU01000013.1, read on the forward strand.
CCATTGAAGATTCATTAATGTACGACTATTAGTGCATAAAAAAGCCCCTACTTTAAGTAGAGGCTTTCTGGCGAATTACCAAATGTCTGATTTGACTTTATCTTTAAATTTAGGATGGTTGTCCAATTTAAACACTGGCTCTTTCACTCCTTGTTTGAGCTGACCGATATAGTCCTTTAACAACATCAATAAGAATGGTGTTAATAACAAAATGGCAAACAAGTTAATGGTGGCCATGATGCCCATGAACAAATCCGCAGTGTTCCAAATAAGGGGCACACTCATCACTGAACCAAGATAGACCATAATCAAAACAAAGATACGGAACACAAACATCACTTTGGCGTTGTTGTTAATAAATTGCACATTGCCTTCAGCATAGGCGTAGTTACCAATGACTGATGAAAAAGCGAATAAGAATAAAATCGTTGCAAGGAAGTCATCCCCCCATGAACCAATTTGGCTCTCTAGCGCCATTTGTGTTAATGCAACACCTTCAAACCCAGCATCGTGATACAGACCAGACGCCAAAATAATAATTGCTGTACATGAACACACCACAAACGTATCCACAAATACACCGAGCATTTGTACTAAACCTTGGTTTACGGGATGTTTCACATCTGATGCAGCTGCCGCATTTGGTGCTGAACCCATACCTGCTTCATTAGAGAATAAACCACGTTTAATCCCCATCATCATTGCCATGGAAACCATCGCACCGAAGAATCCACCTGCTGCCGCCTCAAACTCAAATGCTTTCGAGAAAATAAGCTGAAAGATGTCAGGCAAAATAGCATAGTTAATAATGGCAATATAAAGTGCAACAACTAAATACAATATAGCCATAAATGGAACAAAGCTTTCAGCAACCTTCGCAATACGCTTAATCCCACCAAAGATAATCACTGCAGTTAGCAAGACTAAACCGAGCCCAACCCAAGACACCACAATATGAATGCCGCCCAGTTCAAAAGCCAAATTGGCTTTGTCCCAACCCCATGCATGTGCTGTTGCACCAGTAATGGCATTGGCTTGTACTGCATTAAACACAAAACCATAGGTTGAAATTAATGCTACAGCAAAAACTACGCCCAACCATTTTTGCTTCAGACCTTGAGTAATATAATAAGCAGGGCCTCCACGGAACTGTTTATTCTCTTGGTCACGTACTTTAAACAATTGTGCTAAAGATGATTCAACAAAAGCTGAGCTCATACCTAAAAATGCAGTCACCCACATCCAAAAAACTGCACCCGGTCCACCAATCGCAATTGCGATCGCAACACCAGCGACATTACCCACACCGACACGGCTTGCAAGCCCCGTTACAAAAGCCTGAAAAGGCGTAATGCCATGGTCATCATCACATTCCTTACGGCTTGATTTCATCACCTTGATGCTGTGTAAAAATAAGCGAACCTGCACCGCACCCGTAATTAGCGTGTAAAACAAACCAACGGCAACCAGAAAAACCACTAAAAAGTCCCACAGAGGTCCATTCAGTGTATTCACCCACCCGAGTAATGTTTCATTTAACTGATCATTCATCTCGACTTCCTAATTATTGTGAAAGACTAAAAAGCAAAAAAGCCCTAGTTTCCTAGGGCAAATCGCAAATTCAATTAGCTAAAAAACTGCAAAATAGACTGAATAACAGCAACGTTAATCAAGTCTACAAAGAAGGCGCCACATAAAGGAACAATTAAGAATGCCTTATGAGAAGGACCATACATGTTGGTAATGGCTTGCATGTTTGCCACTGCTGTTGGTGTTGCACCCATACCAAAACCACAGTGTCCTGCAGACAATACAGCAGCATCGTAGTTTTTCCCCATTACACGGAAAGTTACGAAGCCCGCATACAATGCCATAGTGATTGTTTGCGCACCCAAAATAACAACCAGTGGACCAGCCAAGTCAGCCAACTGCCATAATTTCAATGATAATAATGCCATCGCAAGGTAAAGTGATAATGATGCATTACCAAATACATCAATCGCGCGATCAAAGATTTGGACTTTAAAAATCCCTTCCAATACATTACGTAAAATCACACCACCAGCAAGCGCCCAAACGAATGTTGGCAACTCAAGCATTGTGCCTTTCATCTGACCTGTCATAAAGTCAGCAAAAGCCAAACAGCCTGCGAACAAACCTAATGTGGTAATTGCATTATCAGCTGTGATAAGACGAACCCGATGCGGATATTCAAATGGTACATATTCCGTTGAGCTAATCTCTGGTAAAGGCGTATTATCACTTCTTTCAATCTGCTCATTGGTACGTGGTGTCGCTAATTCATAGCGGTTAATAAGTAGTTTTGCTAAGGGGCCACCAATTAAACCACCAATAATTAGACCAAAAGTTGCACTCGCCATACCTAATGCAAGTGCACCTTGAATACCATGCTTAACTTCTAAAATTTCACCCCAAGCACCCGCAGTACCGTGACCACCAGTTAAGGTAATTGAACCCGCAATTAAACCAATCAATGGATCAATACCTAATAGGGTTGCAAGGCTAATGCCCACGAAATTTTGTACCACAATAAAGGAAGCAACAGCCATTAAGAAAATAATAAGACCGATCCCACCTTCACGTAATTTGGAGAAGTTTGCACTTAAACCAATTGAAGCAAAGAAAATCAGCATAAAACTGGTCTGTAATTCGCTACTTGTAGTAATGCTATAGCCCCAAAGACTATGTACAAGCAAAGAGATAATCGCAGCAACCAAACCACCTGCTACAGGCTCAGGAATGTTGTAGCGTTTCAAGAAATCAATTTTATTAACCAAGAAGCGACCAAGTAACAAAACAATGACAGCAGCAATCAAGGTATAAAATGCGTTAAATGTAAATTCCATGACAATTGTCCATAAAGCTGATGCTTAGAGTTGTTATCTGGCTAATAAATAAGCCACTGAATCCATTGATACTTCAAGATAGATTTCGTAAATCTGAGTCAAACTCAGTCTTGCGTATGAAAATTCAGGCAATGGGTAAATTGGTAACAACTAAGCGATCTGATGCATAACATATTCAGCTCTACCGATGAGTAAACTGAAAGAACGTAATGCCCAATAATTTTTGGACACAGATACGATTTTTTGACTTAAGTCACAAAAATCGCCCCATACTGGCTTAAAATTAACCAATAAAAGCACAATACGAGTGAAAGACCGACATATGCAGATT